>NZ_JBLNNF010000009.1:0-253771 GCF_047784845.1 Pseudomonas sp. NFX98
CCACGCAGGCCCTGGTGATACTGGCTCGCAAGCTTGCCCGGATCGTATTTGCACTGCTAAAAGGGCAAGGTGAATACCAACCGAAAGCAGGTTGAGGGCTTCCCCTCAACCATAGAATCTCCCACAGGATCATCAGTGGATTCAAAAATTCAGTGCGGGACACCCAATTTCGTCGCCACCTCACCCGCTGCCAGATGTCGTCCATCGGCCGCAACCAGTTCCAGTTTCTGAATTGGCTTGCGATTCTTCGCATCGACCATGACCGACCCGAGTTCGCCCGGCTCGTACATGAATTCATTGCCCCACTGCGACAGCGCAATCAGCACTGTCTGCAACGCACGCCCCTTCTCGGTCAGCACATATTCCTTGTAAACACTGCCATCCGCGGCCGGGAGCATTTCCATCACACCTTGCGCCACCAAGCCTTTAAGCCGGGTACTCAAAATGTTTTTCGCGACATCCAGGCTTTTCTGAAAATCGCTGAATCGCCGCGTGCCGGCAAGGGCGTCCCGAATGATCAACAGCGACCACCAATCGCCGATCAGATCAAGGGACCGGGCAACCGGGCATGGATCACCCTGCAAGCTTTTGCGTTTCACCTCATTTATCTCCACTAAAAATTGCCGTGTTGGCGCACATCACGCGTTCCAGTCAATGGTTGCATAATACAACCTCTGGTGCTAATAATCACAACCGTTGGTTTTATTATAAAACCACAAACCCGATTCCAATCTGTTGACGCCAGTGCCAGGCACACCTTTGTACGGGCCTCAATGGTTGCATAATGAAACCTAAACAATAGGAATTCCCCCATGAAACTGGCTGGAAAAACGGCATTCATCACCGGCGGCAATAGCGGCCTGGGCCTGGCGACCGCAAAGCTTTTCATCGCCGAAGGCGCAAAAGTGGCTATCACCGGCCGCAGTCAAAAAACCCTGGATGAAGCGCGCGAAGCGTTAGGTCCGAACCTGCTGGCCATCCAGGCCGATCTGACCGATGTGAAAGAGATCGAACGCGCCGTGGCCGAGGCCGTCGCGGTGTTCGGCAAACTGGATGTGATATTCGCCAATGCGGGAATCGCCGGCCTGACGCCCGTCGGCGGGACCACACTGGAGGCCTTCCAAAGCATCATTCAGACTAACCTCACCGGCACTTTTTTTACCGTGCAGGCTGCTGAGCCACACCTCAATCCCGGTGCCTCGATCATTTTGAATGGCTCGGTTCACGCTGACATGGGCTGGCCGGGCTACAGCGCTTACGCAGCGACCAAAGGCGCGGTCCGCTCGATGACGCGAGTCATGGCAGCAGAGTTCGCCCCGCGAGGGATTCGGGTCAATCAGATCACACCCGGCGCCGCACGCACGCCGGTATGGAACCCGCTCGCGTCGAGTTCGGCAGCCATGGATGCACTGGAAGTGAAATTGGTGACGACCATTCCCTTGGGTCGCATTGGCGAAGCCGAAGAAGTCGCCACGGTGGCGCTGTTCCTCGCCTCCAGCGATTCAAGTAATGTGGTGGGTGCAGAGATTGTCGTGGATGGCGGCGCAACCGGTTCACCCTTGGGCGCACCGGCTCACCGGAAAAACTGGGAGTCTTGAGGCACTGGCGACAATCGACAAGCAATTTGAATGACCTGTGGGAGCAAGCTTGCTCGCGATAGCGGAGTATCAGTCACCTTCAATGGCGACTGGTACACCGTCATCGCGAGCAAGCTCACTCCCACAGTCGATCGATTTTGTACGCAGGATGAGTGCTCGTTACCACTGTAGCGTGTGCGCAAGCCGAGCGTCGGTGGCATCATCACCCGCTCGAAGGTTTGATCGTCCAAGGAAAAAATCCTGATGCGTACCGAAACAGGGCTGGTGTTCTATCCAGGCGCTCAGATGCAGATGGCTGCCAAAACAACAGAGAGCAACCGATGACAGCCATCGTTCGGCCACGGCCGATGCTGATTACCCTGGGTCTGTTGTTGGTGTTGGTGTTCTGGCTGTCCCTGGCCCTCGGGCCGGTCAGCCTGCCGCTGGGCGATACCTTGCTGGCCGGGTTGCGCTTGCTCGGGATGCCCGTTGACGGTGGCGACACGCAACAGGCGGAACTGATCCTCGGTCAGATCCGCTTGCCGCGCAGCTTGCTCGGCATCGCGGTCGGTTCGGTACTGGCTCTCTCGGGCGTGGCGATGCAGGGGTTGTTTCGCAACCCGTTGGCAGACCCGGGTCTGGTCGGCGTGTCCGGTGGCGCGGCTCTCGGCGCGGCTTTCGCCATTGTCGGTGGCAGCATGCTGGGCGGTTTGCCGTCGGCCATCGAGCCGTATCTGCTGTCGGTCTGCGCCTTCGTCGGTGGCCTGATCGTCACGGCGGTGGTGTATCGCTTCGGCCGCAGCAACGGCCAGACCAACGTCGCCACCATGTTGTTGGCGGGCGTGGCGATGACGGCCATGGCCGGTGCCGGGGTCGGTTTGTTCACCTACCTGGCCGACGACGCCACGTTGCGCACCCTGACTTTCTGGAACCTGGGCAGCCTCAACGGCGCCAGCTACCCGCGTTTGTGGCCATTGCTGATCGTGGCGGTGGGCGTAGCGTTGTGGTTGCCGCGTCGCGCGGCAGCGTTGAATGCGATGCTGTTGGGCGAATCGGAGGCGCGTCACCTGGGTTTTAACGTCGAGCGGATCAAACTCGAACTGGTGCTGTGCACGGCGCTGGGCGTCGGTGCCGCCGTAGCGGCGGCGGGCCTGATCGGCTTCATCGGTCTGGTGGTGCCGCACCTGATGCGCCTGCTGGTCGGTCCGGATCATCGGGTGTTGTTGCCGGCCTCCTTGCTCGCCGGGGCTAGCCTTTTGTTGCTGGCCGATCTGGTCGCCCGCCTGTTGCTGGCGCCGGCCGAGTTGCCGATCGGCATCGTCACCGCACTCATCGGTGCACCCTTCTTCCTTTATCTGCTGGTGCGAGGTCGTTCCTGATGCTGCGGGCAAACAACTTGCTGGTGCGGCGCGGCAGTCGCACCGTGCTGGCCGACATCGATATCGAGTTGCGTCCGGGCGAAGTCCTTGGCGTTTTAGGTCCCAACGGCGCCGGTAAAAGTACCCTGCTCGCCGTCCTGTGCGATGAACTGCCGATCAGCGAAGGCACGGTCAGCCTCGACGAGCGCAAGCTCGCTGACTGGCCCGGTCAGGAGCGAGCCAAACGCCTGGCGGTACTGCCGCAGAGTTCGAGCCTGAACTTCGCCTTTTCGGTCAATGAAGTGGTGGGCATGGGTCGCTTGCCCCATGCCAGCGGTCGCGTGCGCGATGCCGAAATCGTCGCCGAGGCACTGAGTGCCGCCGACGCCTTGCACCTGGCCGCACGCAGCTATCTGGCCTTGTCCGGTGGCGAGCGCCAGCGCGTGCATCTGGCGCGAGTGCTTGCGCAGCTGTGGCCGGGTGCCGAGGGGCAGATTCTGCTGCTCGACGAGCCGACCTCGATGCTCGATCCGCTGCACCAGCACACCATCCTGCAAGCAGTGCGCGACTTCGCCGGGCGCGGTGCGGCGGTGCTGGTGATCCTGCACGACCTCAATCTGGCGGCGCGCTATTGCGATCAGTTGCTGCTGTTGCAGGACGGCCGACCTCACGCCTACGGTCCGCCAGATGAAGTCTTGACCGCCAAAGCGCTGGAAGCGGTGTACGGGCTGCAAGTGCTGATTCACCAACACCCGGAACGTGGCCACCCATTGATTATCGCGCGCTGATACCCGCCCCCTCCCGCCGTCGCGAGCGAGGGGCCACCGTCTAATAAGGAAAACCGATGCGCATTCTGCTGTTATGCCTGGTCAGCCTGCTGGCGGCCTGCCAATCCCATTACGTCGCACCGCCACCGACACCGATCGCCCCGCAAGGTCGCGATCACGCTGATCTCGGGGTGATCCGCGAACTCGCCACCGGCCGCACCCTCACCCTGCAAGAACTGGTCGAGCGTCTGGCTGCTGCGCCACGGGTACTGGTCGGTGAACAACACGACAACCCCGATCACCATGCCGTGCAACTGTGGCTGCTGCGCCAACTGGCGGTGCAACGTCCGCAAGGCAGTCTGCTGATGGAAATGCTCAATCCCGACCAACAGGCGAAAGTCGACGCCGCGCAGGCCGCCACTCGTGCCGGTCAGCCACCGGCCGACGCTTATCAGGCGCTGTCCTGGCAAGCCAATTGGGATTGGGGCGTTTACGGTGCGATTGTCACTTACGCCCTGCGCCAACCCTACCCGCTGCTGTCGGCCAACCTCGATCGGTCGCAGATCATGCAGATCTACAAACAGCGTCCGACCCTCAGCGGCGAAGCGTCCACCACGCAACAGGTGCAAGCGACTTTGCTGGAAGACATCCGCGAATCCCATTGCGGCTTGCTGCCTGAAACGCAGATGCCAGCGATGCTCGCCGTCCAACAACAGCGTGACCGACGCATGGCCGAGCGCCTTTTAGCTGCACCGACTCCGGCCGTGTTGCTGGCCGGGGCGTTCCATGTGCGCAAGGACCTCGGTGTGCCGCTGCACCTGAAAGACCTCGGCGCTGGCGAGGGCAACGCGGTGCTGGTGCTGGCCGAAGCGGGCAAGACCGTGACAGCCGAAAGCGCCGATTACGTGTGGTACACCGCCGCGCAACCGGAGCAGGATCACTGCGCGAAATTACGTCGGTAAGGCTGATCGCGGATACACACACTCCCCTGTAGGAGCTGTCGAGTGAAGCGAGGCTGCGATCTTTTGACTTTTTTTTTTAGAAGCAAGATCAAAAGATCGCAGCCTCGCTTCGCTCGACAGCTCCTACATTGTTATTGTTTGAATGCGATCTCACGGCGCCTGAAAAGTCTGCAAATACGCCAGCAAATCATCGATCTTTTCCTGATCGCTTATCCCCCAGAAAATCATCCGCGTCCCCGACACCACGGCCTTCGGATCCTCGATATACGCCGCGAGGTTTTCCCGGGTCCAGACGACGCCCGAAGATTTCATGGCATCCGAATACTGGTAGTCAGAGGTGCTGCCGGCAATCCGTCCAATCACATTGTTCAGTTGCGGCCCAAAAAAAGGCCGCGCCCCTTCGCCGACCTGATGGCAGCCGCCACAGACCCGTTTGAACAATTTGCCGCCCGCCTCAGCGTCACCGGCAGCATTCGCGGGTGCGCCCAATAGACTTGCCCCGAGGCTCAAGACGAGCGTCATCACGGCCGCTTTGTTCATTCCTACCGCTCCAGATCAGCCATTGCCTACCGCAAAAAATGGCGGCCATTTGATCATGCCTGACCTTCAAACCGAAGTCTTTGAACTGCGCAATGCCGGCCATACAGAGGTATGAATGCCTGACACCTAGATGTTCACCGGGACAACCTACGCATAAGTGACGTGTTTTTTCAGCCCATTAAGATCGTTAGCTGAACACACACATCATTCACCAGGTGCCCCATGATGAACACCACCAAGCTTGCTTTAGGCATTGCCCTGTTTTCGGCCCTCGGTTTTATCGCAGCGAATTCTCAAGCTGCCGAAGCGGATTCCAACACCGACGCCCACAACGTGGCCGAAGGTGCGGCCGACCGTATCAAGGAAAGACAACTGGCCGAAGGCGGCGCCGATCGCCTGAAAGAACGGCAGCTTGCCGAAGGTGGCGCCGATCGTCTCAGAGAGCGGCAACTGGCTTCTGACGGTTCCGATCGGCTGAAGCAAAACAGTGTTGCAGCGGGTGGTTACAACTCGATGCGCGGCACCCGCGTAGCAGAAGGCGGTTCTGACCGGTTGCGGCAAAACCACTATGCCGATGGCAGCAACGGCTACGATGCCAGCTCCGATGTCATGCCCTACTTCTGCATGGAATGTCGCTGAGCGGTAATTAATTGAATCACCGCAAATCAATGTGGGAGCGAGCTTGCTCGCGATGGTGGATTGTCATTCAACATTGATGTCGACTGACCTGACGCCATCGCGAGCAAGCTCGCTCCCACAGGGTTTTGCGTTTGACTTCAGTCCTTGAAGTCAGTGGACAGTGCCAGTTCATTCCACTCGGCAAGCTCCTGCGCGACGAAGCGGTTCTTCGCTTCGATGCGCGCGATGGTATCGCTGCCCAGCGCCAGTCGCTGTGGCGGTTTCGGCGCATTGACCAGGGCGAACATCGCCTCGGCAAATTTCACCGGATCACCTGGCTGCGCATGGTTGGCCGCCTCCGCATATTTGCGCATCGCACCTACGGTTTCATCGTAGTCCGGCAGTTCCAGCGCAGTCTTGACCAGCGATTGCTCGTCGAGGAAATCGGTGCGGAAAAAGCCCGGTTCCACCACGGTGGCATGGATGCCCAGCGGTGCCAGTTCCTGATGCAGTGCCTCGGTGATGCCTTCCACCGCAAACTTGGTCGAACCGTAGACACCCCAGCCCATGTAGGCCTGATAGCCGCCAATCGAAGAGATGTTGATCACATGCCCGGAACGCTGGCGGCGCATGTGCGGCAGTACCGCACGGGTCACGTTGAGCAAGCCGAAAACGTTGGTGGCGAACAGACGCTCGGTCTCGCTGGCACTGGTTTCTTCCACCGCTCCCAACACGCCGAAACCGGCATTGTTGATCAGCACGTCAATTCGGCCGAAACGCTTGATGCCTTCTGCGACCGCCTGATGCGCTTCTTCTTCGCGGGTCACGTCCAGACGCACGGCCAGCAGGTTGGGATGGTCGCCCAGTTTGGCGATGACTTCTTCAGGTTTACGGGCGGTGGCAATCACCGCGTCGCCGGCACGCAGAGCACGTTCTGCGATGAGGGTACCAAAACCACGGGAAGCTCCAGTAATCAACCAAGTACGCATTTCAACTCCTCCTGTCAGCGACCCGAGCGTTATTGCCGGGCCTTCTTGATGAGTTGACGCAACTTTAAAACTCCACTACTGATGTGATAATCCCAATAATTTTGCATGGCTTTGTGAAAGGTATTCACAGATGAAAGCACCTTCGGCGGCAGATCTCTCGACCTTCCTGAGCGTGGCCACCCACCTGAACTTCAGCCGCGCGGCGGTGGAACTGGCGCTGACGCCTTCCGCCCTGAGCCATTCGGTGCGCACTCTGGAAAATCGGCTCGGCGTGCGCCTGTTCAACCGCACCACCCGCAGCGTCGGCCTGACTGAGGCTGGCGAGCGTCTTTTCGCGCGGTTGAAACCGGCGTTCCGCGACATCGACGATGCGCTTGAAGACCTCAACAGCTTTCGCGACAAACCCTCCGGCAACCTGAGGATCACCGCCGGGCGCCAGGCTGCGGAACTGGTGGTGCTGCCGCTGGCCGCACGGTTTCTGGAGGCCTACCCGGACGTGAAACTGGAGATCGTGGCCGACGACGGCCTGGTCGATGTGGTGGCGGCAGGTTTTCATGCCGGCGTGCGCTTTGGTGCGCGACTGGAGGCCGACATGGTTTCGCTGCCGATCGGCGCCTACATGCGCTCGGTGGTCGTTGCCTCACCGGCGTTCTTCGAACGGCATGCAATCCCGCAAAAACCCGAGGACTTGCATGGCCTGCCGTGCATCCGTCACCGTTTCCCCAGTGGAACGCTGTATCGCTGGGAGTTCGAACGGGGCGGGATTGCCCAGGAAATCGAAATCGACGGCCCGCTGACCTTGGGCGACGTAAGCCTTATGGTCGGCCCGGCGTTGCAGGGCGTTGGCATCGCATACATCTTCGAAGACATGGTCAAGGCGCAAATCGCCGATGGCAGCCTGATCCAGGTGCTGGGCGACTGGTGTCCCTATTACCCGGGCCTGCACCTCTACTACCCGAGCCGCCGACATGTGCCGGCGACGCTCAAAGCATTCATCGAGTTTGCCCGCGCCGCCCGGGAGTAGCCAGGACGCAGCCTCGCGTTGCTCGACAGCTGCTACAGAGGAATTTGGATCAGCTCACTCCGTAGCAGCTGCCGAGCCTGCGAGGCTGCGTTCGAGGACGCAGTCCTCGCCAAGCCTGTAGACGCGGCTTGATCAGGCCTTGAGATAGTCCAGGGTTTGCGCCGTGGTCCACAGGCCGTTGGCGATGTAGCGGTAGTTGATCAGCGCCGCCAGGTAACCATCGCCTTCAGGGGTAGTCGGGCCGGCGGTGGCATCACGCACCACGGCGACTTCAAAGCCCTGCTCCAGCAGTTCACGCAAGTGCGACTCAACACAGAGGTTCGCCGCCATGCCCGCCAGAATGATTTGCGACACACCATGCTTACGCAGTTGCAGCGCCAGGTCGTTGGTTTCCGGGCCGTAGACCTTGTGCGGCGACGCGATGATGGTTTTGCCGTCGAGGATGTACGGCTTGAACTCGGGCATGAAATCGGCGCCGGAGTTTTCGAAACCGTCGAGGGTCAGCGGGCCCTTGCGATCGAACATGCAGATACTGTGCATGACCTTTTCCAGCGGCCCGCCGAACTGCCATTTGTGGTCGCACGGATAGTAGTAATGCGGGGACACCGCGACGGTGATGCCCGCGTCTTTGGCGGCAGCAAACAATTGGCCGAGGTGGTTGACCACGTCATGCTCGACGACGCTCTTGCCGAAGACGCTCCAGCTCACACCCTCGGGGCTGAGGAAGTCGATCTGCGGGTCGATGACCACCAGCGCGGCGCGGGACAGGTCAAGCTTCATGCCCGGATCCGGCAGCGCAGGCTCTGCCGGGTCAGCGTACTGGGGGGCGGTGCGAATCGGATCGTTGCTCATGACGGTGGACTCCGGACGTGGACAAGAAAAATCACTCTGCGCCGTGGCACCCGGGAGGGGTGTTGGTTACCATCGGCGAGAACTTCATCCTACGGTCGCGCCCTGCTCCCCTTTTGCCAGGACGTACAGCGTCTTTACCCGGGCGTCTCTAAATGGACATTCTTTCCGAATTCTTCGAACGCACACATTTGCAGGGGCGACTGTTTTTCACAGGTAATGTGGACGGCACGCTGGTCCTCGACAAACCGCCGGGCATGGCGTTTATCCATGTGATCAGTCGCGGCGGCATGGACATGGTGCAGCCGGGGCTACCGAAGATTTCCATCAGCGAGCCCAGCGTGCTGTTTTGCCCCAGCAGTTGCCGTTACCAGCTGCGATCGAGTACAGCCGACGGAGCCGAACTGATCTGCGCTTCGTTCCAGTTCGGCCGTAACTCCCTGCAACCCTTCCCGCTCGGGCTCAAGGAAACCCTGGTGTTTCCGTTCAGGGAGCTGGAAAACCTCGCACCGTTGATCGGCAGCCTGATCGGTGAATTCGAGGATCAGGCCCCCGGCCGGACCAAGGCTTTGAACCTGCTGCTCGAATACATTTTCGTGCTGCTGGTGCGGCGTTCGGTGGTGGAAGGAAAGATTTCCAGCGGCCTGCTCTATGCCCTTCAGGACGGACGCCTCGGGGCGGTGTTCAACCATATTCACCAAGAGCCCGAGGCGCTCTGGACTGTGGAGAAACTGGCGCAACTGGCGAACATGTCGCGCTCGAAATTCTCGGCGTGCTTCACCCGGATCATGGACATTTCACCCATGGGCTACGTCACGGCGTGGCGCATGAAACTGGCCCAGGACCTGTTGCGCGAAGGGGTGCAGATCAAGGTGATCGCCGCAACGGTCGGCTACAGTTCGCAAGCCTCGTTCTCCCGAACCTTCCTCAACGTGGTGGGCCTGCCACCGGCCGAATGGCTCAAGCGCGATGCCAGCGATCAGGATCAACCGCCAATCACGGCGCGGGTGATCCGGGCGGCTGAAAACCTTTAACCCTGTCAGAGAGAAAACCGATGGTTACGTGCTACCTGAAATATGTGCTCGATCCGTACAAGCTCGACGCGTTCGAGCATTACGGCAAGTTGTGGATTCCGCTGGTGGAGAAATTCGGCGGCCAGCATCACGGCTATTTCCTGCCGTCCGAAGGCGCCAACAACATCGCCCTCGCCATGTTCACGTTCCCCAGCCTGGCGGCGTATGAACACTACCGGCAAGACTCGATGAACGACCCGGCGTGCATCGCCGCGTTCAAATACGCCGAAGAAACCCGCTGCATCCTCAGCTATGAGCGCAGTTTCTTCCGGCCCGTATTCGGTGAGCCGAAAGCGCAACACGCTTGATCGGCCTCAAGGCGCATTGACCACGACGTAAGTCACGTCGCTTCCTTGATACTGCGGCTGATACCACGTCGAGCCGCACTGCATGTAGACCGTGTTGTATTGCATGACCTGCACACAGTTGGTGGGCAATTGCGCCGGGGTCATGATCGAACCGACGACGGCGGCGGTCACGGCAACCGTGGCCGTAACCGCCGCTGCGGTGGCGATCGGATGGTAGTGATCGTCGTAGCCGTACCGACCGTGCCCATCGACATCGATGTCGACGTCGCGGTGGTTGTCGATGTTGACGTTGCGATTGACGTTACGGTTGTGCGTGCTGTTGTTGATGTTGGTGCGGTTGCCCACGTTGTTGCCGGCATTGACCCGGTTACCAGAGTTGACCCGGTTGTTGGCGTTGACCCGGGTGGCCCGTTGCGTGTTGCCGGTGTTGATGCGCTGCGCCCGTGGCGCACTGGGTGGCGGTGGACGGTTTACCGAAGCCCTGGCATGCCCTTGGGCGCGCATGGGCCGGGCGTCGGCTTCGGCAATCAGGCCGATGGTCAGCGCCGAAGCGGTTACCAGGGATAACAACAGGCTGCACGACATTGCGCTGTTCATGTCATTCCCCTCCCTTGTCACTGGCTTTCTTCAAAGGAATGGCGACATCGCCCTTGCCCGGTTTGAAGGTAAAGATCGAATCCTTGATGTCCGGCTTGAGGTTCCAGCGATAGACCGCGCTGTATTCCGGAAAACTCGCCTCGTCGGTGGTGGTGATCACCAGTTTGCACGGCAACGGTTTTTCGGCGCGGGTGATCCACAGCTGCCAGTCGATCCCCTGCTGCCGGAACGCCAGGTGATCGCAGAGCTTGCCGTTGATCGTCGATGGGCCGACGTACAGCGCTTCCTTCAGGGCATCGATCTGCGATTGATCGCTGCCGAACAGGAACAGGTCTTCCATGGGCACCTGAACGCCGTAATAGTCTTCGAGCCGGTGCAAGGTTTCAGATACTTTCGGCGGAGCATCGACCGTTGTGTAGTACTTGAGGAACGGCGAATACTGGGTCAGTTTCTTGCCGTTGTAGAAGAACTCCCGGGTCCTGACATCGCCCTCAGTCTTGGCATACAGCCGATCATGGCCGACCACTTTCAGCGTCGTCACGGCCTCGGTTTTGATCTTTTGTCCGGATTCGAGCACCGAGTCCCTGGTAATTTCGGCGTCGACCTGAAACCTTTTCAGGCTGCGCAGGTAATTGCCCATGTCAATCACCTTGTCGACCACCTGCGGGTTAATCAAAGGCGTGTTCTCGGCGGCTGGCGGGTCCTCGGCGTGAGCGACGGGAATCACGGCCAGGGTGAACAACAGGCCGAAAATACTCATATCGACTTTCATGGATACCGCTCCTGGCCTGCGCACTTTCCTGGGCTGAGTTTTCAGCCTAGACCCCACTTGCCCTGACCGCCATCAGCCCTGTTTCAGATCCAGACAATAGGTGTAGTAACCCGGATCGCGCACGTAACCCAGCGACTCGTACAGGTGCTGGGCGCTGACGTTGTCGGTGGCGGTTTCCAGGGTCATGCCCTTGGCGCCGGCCAATCGGGCAAAGTCGCGGGCGGTGTTCATCAGCAGCGTGCCGACGCCTTTGCCACGGGCGGCGGGCGTTGTGAACAGATCGCCAAGCAGCCAGGTGCGATGCGCATCGATGGAGGAAAAAGTCGGGAACATCTGCACGAAACCCAAGGCTTCACCGTCGGCGTCCTCGGCATAGAAGATCACCGATTCGTCGCGGGTGATGCGTTCGGCGATGAACGCGCGCGATTGCGGCAGGTTCGAAGGCTGGAGGTAGAACCCCCGGTAGGCGTCGAACAACGGGGCAATTTTGTCGATGTGGGATGCGTCTGCGCGCAAGGCCTGAATAGCCATGAGGATGCTCCATTGCGGTCTCAAGGCTTTACAGCCTAGATCAAAAGATCGCAGCCTGCGGCAGCTCCTACATTGGAATGCATTCCCCTGTAGGAGCTGCCGCAGGTTCGGGTCGCGTCCGGATGTTTTTTTTTGCAATCAGACCCGCACGTTACGCCCCGGCAAGCCATTACGCTGGCTGTTTTCCCAGTTCTCCACCAACCCCACCGGCACATCCGATGCCGGCAGCATCTTCACGCCACGCACCAGATCCGAGGCGCGTTCGGCGAGCATGATGGTCGGCGCATTGAGGTTGCCGTTCGGCTCGGTCGGGAACACCGAGGAATCGATTACCCGCAACCCGGCGATGCCATGCACCCGCAACTCGGAATCCACCACCGCCATGTCGTCCTCGCCCATGCGGCACGAACCGCAAGGGTGATACGTGCTCTCGAGGTTTTCACGCACGAACGCATCGAGGTCTTCATCGCTGGTCACCAGCTCGCCAGGGGCGATTTCGCCGTCGCGGAAACGGTCCATGGCTTTCTGGCCAATGATCTCGCGGGTCAGGCGGATGCAGCGGCGGAAGCCTTCGCGGTCCTCTTCGCGTTGCAGATAGTTGAAGCGGATTTCCGGATGTTCATACGGATCGGCCGAGCGCACCCGCACATAGCCACGGCTCTTCGGTTTGTTAGGACCTGTGAGCACCATGAAACCGTGGCCCTTGATCGGCTTGTTGCCGTCGTAGCGCATCGCCGCCGGCAGGAAGTGGAACTGAATGTCCGGCCAGCGCAGGCCCTTCTCCGAGCGAATGAAACCACCGGCCTCGAAGTGGTTGGTAGCGCCCAGGCCATCCTTGAACAGCAGCCAGCGCAGACCGATCATCAGCTTGCTCAGCGGGTCCATCTTGCTGTTGAGCGTCACTGGTTCCTTGCAGCCGAACTGGATGTACACCTCGGCGTGGTCCTGCAGGTTCTCCCCTACTCCCGGCAGGTCGTGGCGCACGCCGATCCCGGCCTTGCGCAGGACTTCCGCCGGGCCGATGCCGGAACGTTGCAACAGGTGCGGCGAACCGATCGGCCCGGACGAAATCAGCACTTCGCGGTTGCAATACACCTGGTGAGTCTGGCCACCGTGGTCATACATGACCCCCACCGCTCGCTTGCCTTCGAGGATGATCTGGCGGGTCATGGCGTGGGTGATCACGGTCAGGTTCGGGCGGCCCATCGCCGGGCGCAGATACGCATTGGCGGTGGAGCAACGCACGCCGTTTTTCACGGTCATGTGCATCGCGCCGAAACCTTCCTGCATGTAGCCGTTGCAGTCTTCGGTCTTGATGTAGCCCGCCTCGGCACCAGCCTCGACCCAGGCCCCGTACAGCGGATTTTTCATGTGGTTGCCGTTGGTGGTGTGCAGCGGCCCGGTTTGCCCGCGATAGCTGTCGCCACCCGACTCATAACTTTCGGCACGTTTGAAGTATGGCAGGCAATTTTTGTAGCCCCAGCCCTGGGCGCCGAGAGATTCCCATTCGTCGAAGTCCAACGCGTGACCACGGATGTAGACCAGGCCGTTGATCGACGACGAACCGCCCAGCACCTTGCCCCGAGGGCAGTGAATGCGTCGGCCGTTGAGGTAAGTCTCAGGCTCGGTCTCATAGCGCCAGTTGTACTTCTTGGTGTTCATCGGGATCGAGAAGGCACTGGGCATCTGGATCACTACGCTCTTGTCGCTGCCGCCGAATTCCAGCACCAGCACCGAGGTGGCGGGATTTTCGCTCAGGCGGTTGGCCAACACACAACCCGCCGAGCCTGCGCCAATGATGATGTAGTCGTATTTTTGCGTGGTCATGCTGTGCGTGGTCATTCTCTGCGTGGTCATGGTTATCTCCCGACCGTCGATTCAGTGAATACCGGCAATGGTTGCTGTTTGTGGGTCAGCGTGTCGCCGGTGGTGTATTGCGGGGAGGTCTTTTCGATCTGCTGGATCACGACTTCTTCGCGTTTAAGGTCAATCGAGCGGCTCAGCCAGTAGTACGCCAGCCCCGAGACGATCAACCCGACCAGCCAGGCGATGTCGATGCTGCCCAGCGCCTTGGCCAGCGGGCCGACGTACACCTCGCGCTGTTCAACGCCGTCGTAGATGTAGAAGAACGGGATCATCGAAATGAAGCCGATGGCATAGGCGGCGATGCCGCGCAGGCCCCAGCTGCCGTAGATGTTGCCGTGGGGCATGAAGAAATGCGGGATGGCGTAGCGGCCCTTGCGCACGAAGAAGTAGTCGGTGAGGTTGACCGAGGTCCAGGGCACCAGGAAGTACAGCATCACCACCAGGTAGATCCCCAGCACCGAAAGGCCTTTGCCCGAACTCTGGATGCTCAGCGCCACGCCCAGTTGCAGCAGGATCACAAAGGCGATGGCCAGGATGCGCGCCTTGCGCGTTGGTTCGATGTGTTTGATCGAGTCGACGCAGGTCAGCGTGGTCAGCTTGGCGCTGTAGATGTTCATCGCGATCACCGGCAGGAACGCCAGAATGGTGATCACCACCACCGCCGTGCCCATCAGTGGCGACACGGTGTTACCGACTTGCCCGAGCGCCACCAGCACGTCAGTGGAGTGCAGGTGATCGGCCAGCCAGCCACCGACGGAAATCATCCACGCGCCGGACAACGAAGCTCCGAGAAACACCACCGCAATCAACTTGCCGCTGGAGGTGTTCTTCGGCAAGTAACGCGAGTAATCCGAAACGTATGGGGCGTAGGCGATGTTGTAACTGGCAGCGGCCGCGAACTGTGCGATGAAACCGGTCCAGTTGAAGCCCAACGGCTCGCGGGCCACTTCACCTTCGGCGAGTGCCGGCAACACGGCATCCGGCACCCAGCCCATCACCACCGCCAGGGTCACCAAACCGTACAGCGGCAGCGACAGGTACAACGCCCATTTGAAGCTGCGGTGCATCCAGTCGTGACCGAGGATCGCCAGCACTGCTGCCGGAATGGTCACCGCCACCGCGATCACGGCGGGATTGAATCCGAACAGCGTGTGCAACCCTTGCATCATCAACACCAGATTGACGATGTTGAATCCGGCGAACACGAACAGCGTCGCCAGCAGCACCAGGATCACGCCGCGATAACCGAACTGCGCCCGCGACTGGATCATCTGCGGCAAGCCAAGATGTGGACCTTGCGAACCGTGAAACGCCATGAACAGCGTGCCGAACATGATGCCCAGCGTGCCGGCGAGCGTGGTCCACAGCGCGGTGAGACCGACGCTTGGGCCGACGAAGCCGATGGTCATGGTGAAGAAGGTGAAATTGCCGAGGAACCAGAACGGGCCCTGGCTCGACAGCTTGTCGGTACGCTCGTTCTCGGGGATGAAGTCAATGGAATGCCCCTCGACGACGGACTTGTCATCGAGGGCGGACACGCTCGTGGCTGACTTGGCGTTAGTGTTCATGATGGACTCTTATTGTTGGAAGATCATGACGAGATAACCGCGTTCTTTCGGGTGAACGACTCCCGTGGGCCTCCATGCCGTTCTCGATTGGCGAATAATTCCTCGATTCCTGTAGGAGCTGCCGCAGGCTGCGATCTTTTGATTTTGTTTTTTTCAAGGTCAAGATCAAAAGATCGCAGCCTGCGGCAGCTCCTACAGGGGCAGGCGTCAGGCTGGCAGCGTGATCCACACAGCCTTGGTTTCGAGCAGGTAATCGAGCTGCTCGGCGCCCAGGTCCTTGCCGAACCCGGACTGTTTGTAGCCACCGAACGGCATCGACGGGTCGAGGGTGCCGTGGGCGTTGACGTAGACCGAGCCTGCTTTGAGGCGTGGAATCAGGCTATGCACCTTGCCTAGATCATTGGAGTACAGCGCGGCAGCCAGGCCATAAGGCGAGTCATTGGCCAGGGCCAGCGCTTCTTCCTCATCGTCGAACGCTGCGGTGACCAGCACCGGGCCGAAAATCTCTTCCTGGACGATGCGCATGTCGTTGCGGCAGTTGGCGAAGATGGTCGGCTCGACGAAGAAGCCAGGGCCATCGACCGGTTGGCCGCCGTAGACCAGTTCGGCGCCTTCGGCCTTGCCGGTTTCGATGTACTCGGTCACCCGCTGCTTTTGCAGGGCCGAAACCAGTGGGCCGATGAAGCACTCCGGGTCCAGGCCCGGAGCCATTTTCAGGGTGCGCGTGTAGGCGATCAGCTCGCGCAGGAACTCGTCGTAGACACTGCTATGAATATAGGCCCGTGTACCGGCGTCGCATACCTGCCCGGAGTTGAAAAACACACCGTTGGCAACCGCTTGCGCAGCGGCCGGAATGTCGGCGTCGGCGCAGACGATGACCGGTGATTTTCCGCCGAGTTCGAGGGTCAGTCGCTTCATGTCATCCAGCGCGGCGCGGCCGACCGTCTGGCCGACCGGGGTCGAACCGGTGAAGGTCAGTTTATCGATGCCGGGATGGATGGCCATGGCCGCACCGACCACGCTGCCGCGCCCGGTGACGATGTTGATCACGCCATCGGGGATGCCCGCTTCCTGCACCAGTTCCGCGAAACGCAAGGCCGACAACGACGTCAGCTCGGCGGGTTTCACCACCACGGTGCAACCGGTCGCCAGCGCCGCGCCGAGCTTCCACGCCATGGTTTGCAGCGGGAAATTCCACGGCACGATGGCGCCCACCACACCGACCGCTTCCTTGCGGGTATAGGCCAGGTAGTTGCCCGGCAGCGAAGGCTCGACGGTACGGCCATGCAGTTTGGTGGCCCAACCGGCGAAGTAACGCAGGGTATCGACGGTGCCCTGGATGTCGACGTCCTTGGCGAAGGCCACGGATTTGCCCATGTCGATCGATTCGATCTCTGCCAGTTCAGCGGCGTTCAGTTCGATCAGGTCGGCCAGGCGCTGCATCATGCGCTCGCGTTCCGCCGGTTTGGCCTGACGCCAGGCGCCGCCGTCGAACTGCGCACGTGCGGCTTGCACGGCGCGGTCCAGGTCAGCGGTGGTGCCCATGGGAATGCGGGTAATCAGGCCTTCGGTCGACGGTTCGATCACATCGGAGGTTTCACCGTTGCTGGATTCGACCCAGGCGCCACCGATGAACATTTTCTGGACCTTGCTGAGGAAGGTCTGGGTGGCTTCGCTGACGCCGAATTTCTGCAGGTAACTTTTGACGATCGTGTCCATTTTATTCTCTCTGCCCGGCAGTCAGGTCCTGCCGGGTTTTTGTGGTTTCGATGTTCAGGCTCAGCTCTTAAGCCAGCGCCGATTCACTTTCGGCGGCCGCCCGCACCTTGCCTCGCTCGTGGAAAATGAAACCGATGCTGTTGAGCAGCAGTTGCGCGGCGAGGATCGAGGTCATGCCGGTCGGGTCGTACACCGGCGCCACTTCCACCAGGTCCATGCCGACGATGTTGCCTTTGCTGCGCTTGGCCAGGGCCTGGATGATTTCCAGCACTTCGTAGTAGAGGAAGCCGCCGTGGCTCGGGGTACCTGTGCCTGGGGCGATGGACGGGTCGAAACCGTCGATGTCGATGGTGATGTAGTAGTTGATGTTCTGCGGGATCAGCGCCAGCACACCCTCGACGCCGAGGCGACGCACATCGCGCACCGAGAGGATTTTCGAGCCCGCTTCATGGGCCGCTTCGTAGTCGTCGCGGTTGGACGACGAAACATTGCGGATACCCATTTGGGTCATGCCGACAATGTGGTTCATTTCCGATGCGCGGCGCAGCGGGTTGCCGTGGCCGTAGCGCACGCCGTGGCGTTCGTCGACGAAATCCAGGTGTGCATCGAAGTGAATGATGTGGATCGGACCGCGGCCTTCGAAGGCCTTGATCACCGGCGCGTGCACCGAGTGATCGCCGCCGAGTACCACCGGCATCACGCCGGCATCGAGGATCTTGCGCACGGCGTATTCGGTGTTCTTGTTACTGGTGACCATATCGGTATGGACGATATCGGCATCACCAACGTCGACCATGCGCACGTCTGACGCGGTGAGGTACATCACGTCATCTTCGTGGTCGTAGGCGCCGGCGTGGCCGAAGGAAAACAGCGTCGATGCTTCACGAATCCCGCGTGGTCCGAAGCGTGCACCGGAGCGCCACTGGGTGCCCATGTCGTTGGGCACGCCGAGTACCGCGACGTCGGCATCCAGTGCATCCCAATCGGTGCACACCGGGGATTTGCCAAAGGTGCAATGACCTACGAATGGCAGGTTCAGACGACCGGATTCATAACCGTTGTTCGACATTTCTAGCCTCTCCACTTCTTGTTATCGGCCTGGCGGACTGCAAGGCGACCGCCGTTGGAAAGACTATGGGCGCAGCTTTTCGTGGAAAAAATGCTAAACATCAGATACTCATATCGGCATTACCGATGCATCCACAGGCGGGAGGTTCCAGGTGATTCAACTGCACGATGTCGATCTGAAGTTGCTCAGGGTGTTTGCCACGATTGTCCGCTGCGGCGGGTTTTCCGCGGCGCAAGCAGCGTTGAATGCCGGGCAGTCGACCATCAGCGAACAGATGACCCATCTGGAAACCCGGCTCGGGGTCAAGCTGTGCCAGCGCGGGCGCAGCGGCTTCCGCTTGACCGAACAAGGCGTGGCGATTCATGAAGCCACCCAACGTTTGCTGTCGGCGGTGGAAAATTTCTGCATGGACGCCGATGTGCTCAAGCAGCACATCAGCGGCAAGCTCAACCTGGGGATCATCGACACCACGATCACCGACCCGGATTCGCCAATCCCGCGCACCACCCAGCGCTTCGTTTCCCGGGGCCACGATGTGCACCTGAACGTGTACGTCGGCACCCCGGCCGAACTCGAAGAACGGGTCCTCGACGGCCGTTTGCACCTGGCCATCGGGCACTTCCCGATTCATCTGCCGGGGCTGCTGCAATCACCGCTGTACCAGGAAGCCTTGGGCTTGTATTGCGGGCGGCGTCACCCGTTGCATGGCAGCCAGGCCGAAGGCCAGGAACTGCTCGAAGAAGTCGCGGCCAGCCGCATCGTGGTGCGCGGCTACATGCAGCAATACGACCTCGAACACTTGGGCGTGAGCAAGGCGGCGGCCACCGTGGACAACATCGAAGCCACCGCGATCCTGATCATCTCCGGTGCCTACCTGGGTTTTCTGCCGGAGCACTTCGCCGCGCAATGGGTCAAGAGCGGCGAAATGCACCAACTCGCGCCGAACAGCCTGCGCCTGAAATCGCCGTTCGATGTGATCACCCGGCGCGGCGTGGCACCGCCGCCGATCCTTCAGGCGTTCCTTGAGGACCTGGCCGCCAGCGCCCGTAAAACCGCCAACGGCTAACGTGACGCTCGCCAAATTCAAATTTCGCCCTGCATACTGATTTCAGTTCGCCCACCTTGCAGGCCTGTCATGCGCATCCACGTCACCTTCATCGACCGCGTCGGAATTACCCAGGAAGTGCTGGCCCTGCTGGGCGGGCGCAGTTTCAATCTGGACGCGGTGGAGATGGTGCCGCCGAACGTCTACATCGATGCGCCGACCCTCGACGCCGATGTGATGGAAGAACTGCGCGAAGCCTTTCTCGGGGTGCAAGGTGTGCAAGCGGTGACGGTGGTCGACATCCTTCCCGGCCAGCGTCGGCACTTGCAACTCGACGCGTTGTTGGCGGCCAGTACTGACCCGGTGCTGGCGGTGGATGATCGCGGTCACGTGCTGCTGGCCAACCCGGCGCTGATCGCCCTGTGCGGTCGTGAACCGGCCGGGGAATCGCTGAGCGCTTTGTTCGATGATCCTGATCTGCAACGCAGCCTGATCGCCCACCATTTCCGCCTGCCGATGCACGAGGTCAGCCTTGGCGGCCAGACCTTGCTGCTCGACGCCATGCCGGTCACCGATGCCGGCGCCCTGCTCACGCTCTATCAACCGAACCGCATCGGCGAACGCCTCTCGGCGCTGCATCACGATCACGCCGAAGGGTTCGACGCACTGCTCGGCGAGTCGCCGCCGATTCGCGCACTCAAGGCCCGCGCCCAGCGTGTGGCAGCGCTCGATGCGCCATTGCTGATCCAGGGTGAAACCGGCACCGGCAAGGAACTGGTGGCCCGCGCCTGTCACGCCATCAGCGGACGGCGGGACGCGCCGTTTTTGGCGTTGAACTGCGCGGCGCTCCCCGAAAGCCTGGCCGAGAGCGAGCTGTTCGGCTACGCCCCCGGCGCCTTCACCGGCGCGCAACGCGGCGGCAAACTCGGGCTGCTGGAACTGGCCGATCAGGGCACGGTGTTCCTCGACGAAGTGGGGGAAATGTCGCCGTACCTGCAAGCCAAGTTGCTGCGTTTTCTGAGCGATGGTTGCTTCCGTCGGGTCGGCGGCGATCGTGAGGTCAAGGTCAACGTGCGCATCCTCAGCGCGACCCACCGCGACCTGGAAAAAATGGTCAGCGAAGGGCATTTCCGTGAAGACCTGTTCTACCGCCTCAACGTGCTCAACCTGCAAGTGCCGCCGCTGCGCGAACGCGGTCACGACATCCTGTTGATGGCCAATCACTTCATGCAGCAGGCTTGCGCACAGATCCAGCGCCCGGTCTGCCGCCTGGCGCCAAGCACCTTCCCCGCCCTGCTCGGCAACCGCTGGCCGGGCAACGTGCGGCAACTGCAAAACGTGATCTTCCGTGCAGCGGCGATTTGCGAAAACCCACTGGTGGACATCGACGACCTGGACATCGCGCGCACAGCGGTGGAGCGCAAGAACGACGGCGAAGTCGGCAGCCTGGAAGAAGCCGTGGGTGACTTCGAAAAGAACCTGCTGGAACAGCTTTACCGCAGCTATCCGTCCAGTCGATTGCTGGCGGCGCGGTTGCAGACTTCGCACAGCGCCATTGCGATTCGGTTACGTAAGTACGGGATTCCTTCCAAGCCCTGAAGCGGTTAACGGCTTTTTGCTCTGTGTAGGAACTGCCGAAGGCTGCGATCTTTTGATCTTGATTTTCAGCGATACTCATCGGATCAAGATCAAAAGATCGCAGCCTTCGGCAGCTCCTACATCCAGGCGCGACGTTACTGTCTGAAAATCGATACACCGTAACGAATTCAAAACAAAACCCTGTACGCACTACAATGACGGCGTCCACGCCTACATCCCTGCCCGACCGTATTGATTTCAATACAACCGCAATCGCCCCCCGCCTCAAAAAATATCTTCAACCAATTGATTTTAAACCAATAATCAACCTTGGCACCGCCCTTGCTATCACTCCCCCAACCCCACTCGTTGCCCCGCCGCGAGCCTAAAAACAATAAGGAGTTGATATGAGCGAATTGCGTTTCACCGTCGATCACGAATGGTTGCGTCTTGAGAGCAATGGCCTGGTCACTGTCGGCATCACCGCGTTTGCCCAGCAGGCATTGGGGGATGTGGTGTTCGTTCAGGTGCCCGAATTAGGCGCTTTCAATGCCGGTGCTGAAGTCTCGGTGCTGGAATCGGTGAAAGCCGCCAGCAGCATCGGCATGCCGCTGGACGGTGAAGTGGTCGAGATCAACGCCACGCTGGAGAGCACCCCGGAATTGGTCAACGAAGCCCCCTTGGGCGAAGGCTGGTTCTTTCGCTTCAAACCGGTCGATGTCGAAGCGTTGAGCGATTTGCTGGACCAAGACGCCTATGAACGCCTGACCGCAGAACACGCCGACGCTTGAAGCCCTCCCTTTCCACACAAGGACCACACCATGTTCAGCAAGCACGACCAGATCAAAGGCTACGACGACGAACTGCTGGCGGCGATCAATGCCGAGGACGCACGGCAAGAGCATCACATCGAACTGATCGCCTCGGAGAACTACACCAGCCAACGGGTGATGGAAGCGCAAGGCAGCGGCCTGACCAACAAGTACGCCGAAGGTTATCCAGGCAAGCGTTACTACGGCGGTTGCGAGCACGTCGATGTGGTTGAGCAACTGGCCATCGATCGCGCCAAACAGCTGTTCGGCGCCGACTACGCCAACGTCCAGCCCCATTCCGGTAGCCAGGCCAACGCGGCGGTTTATCTGGCGTTGCTGCAAGCGGGCGACACCGTGTTGGGCATGAGCCTGGCCCACGGCGGCCATTTGACCCACGGCGCCAAGGTGAGTTTTTCCGGCAAGCTGTACAACGCCTTGCAGTACGGCATCGACACCAAAACCGGGCTGATCGACTACGACGAAGTCGAGCGCCTGGCCGTTGAACACCAGCCGAAAATGATCATCGCCGGGTTCTCCGCTTACTCGAAGACACTGGACTTCCCGCGCTTCCGCCAGATCGCCGACAAGGTGGGCGCGTACTTCTTCGTCGACATGGCCCACGTCGCCGGGCTGGTGGCCACCGATCTGTACCCGAACCCGTTGCCGTACGCCGACGTGGTCACCACCACGACCCACAAGACCCTGCGCGGCCCACGCGGCGGTTTGATCCTGGCCAAGGCCAATCCGGAACTTGAGAAAAAGCTCAACGCCGCGGTGTTCCCCGGTGGTCAGGGCGGCCCGTTGATGCACGTGATCGCGGCCAAGGCCGTGTGCTTCAAGGAAGCGCTGGAGCCGGGGTTCAAGACCTATCAGGAGCAGGTGATTCGCAACGCCCAGGCCATGGCGCAAGTCTTCATCGAGCGCGGTTACGACGTGGTGTCCGGTGGTACCGACAACCATCTGTTCCTGGTCAGCCTGATCCGTCAGGGCCTGACCGGCAAGGACGCTGACGCGGCACTGGGTCGCGCCGGCATCACCGTGAACAAGAACGCCGTGCCCAACGATCCGCAATCGCCGTTCGTGACTTCGGGCCTGCGCATTGGTACACCGGCGATCACCAGCCGTGGATTCAAGGAAGCCCAGAGCATCGCGTTGGCCGGGTGGATTTGCGACATCCTCGATCACCTCGGCGATGCCGATATCGAGGCCAACGTCGCCCGCCAGGCCGCCGCCCTGTGCGCCGACTTCCCGGTCTACCGCGACTGACTACACAACACAAAAACCCTTGTGGGAGCGGGCTTGCTCGCGAAGGCGGCGTGTCAGTCAATATTGATGCCGACTGACACGGCCCCTTCGCGAGCAAGCCCGCTCCCACAGGTTCTGCTCCCGGTTGCACAAGGAAAGCATCATGAATGCCAAAGTAGAAGTCGGCACCAAACTGCGCGGCGCAGAAAAGGTTGCGCGGATTCCGGTGAAGATCATTCCCACCGACGAATTCCCGCGCAAACCGGACTGGATTCGCGTGCGCATGCCGATTTCCCCGGAGGTCGACCGCATCAAGCAACTGCTGCGCAAACACAAGCTGCACAGTGTCTGCGAAGAAGCCTCCTGCCCGAACCTCGGCGAGTGTTTTTCCGGGGGCACCGCAACGTTCATGATCATGGGCGACATCTGCACCCGCCGCTGCCCGTTCTGCGATGTCGGCCATGGACGCCCGAAACCACTGGACGTCGACGAGCCGACCAACCTCGCCGTGGCCATTGCCGAATTACGCTTGAAGTACGTGGTGATCACTTCGGTGGATCGCGACGATTTGCGCGATGGCGGCGCCCAACACTTTGTCGATTGCCTGCGCGAGATCCGCAAGCTGTCGCCGGGCATTCAACTGGAAACCCTGGTGCCGGATTATCGCGGGCGCATGGACGTCGCCCTGGCGATCACCGCGAACGAGCCGCCCGATGTGTTCAACCACAACCTGGAAACCGTGCCGCGCTTGTACAAGGCTGCGCGGCCGGGTTCGGATTTCGAGTGGTCGCTGGACCTGTTGCAGAACTTCAAGCAACGGGTGCCGAGGGTGCCGACCAAGTCCGGACTGATGCTGGGCCTGGGCGAAACCGACGAGGAAGTCATCGAAGTCATGCAGCGCATGCGCGAGCACGACATCGACATGCTCACCCTCGGCCAGTACCTGCAACCATCGCGCAGCCATTTGCCGGTGCAGCGTTTCGTGCACCCGGACGTGTTTGCCTGGTTCGCCGAGGAAGGTGCGCGCATGGGTTTCAAGAACGTCGCGTCCGGTCCGTTGGTGCGCTCGTCCTATCATGCAGACCAACAACTTCATGGAGGTGGAGCGGGTTTCAAGCCATGATGAGGTGACTGGTCATGCATGGAGCCGTTTGCGATGTCGCGTTCACCCTGTCTGTTGCTGCTGTGTCTGGGCCTTGCCACACCGTGCATGGCCGACGAATCAAAACCCGAACACATGGTGTATCTGCGCACCATCGATCCGGGTATCGAGCAGGACATCCGCTACGCCAGCGCCCACAACTTCACCGGACATCCGCTCGACGGTTACCAGGCCGCCGAGTGTCTGCTGTCAGCGGATGCAGCCAAGGCACTGGCCCGGGTACAAACGGCCCTTGAGGCCGAGGGCTACGGCTTGAAGGTGTTCGACTGCTATCGCCCCGCTCGGGCAGTCGCGGACATGGGCCGTTTCGCCACGGAACCGGGCGACCCGCGCAAGGCTGAATTCTATCCACGGGTAGACAGGCAGGACTTCTGGCGCCTGGGTTACGTGGCGCGGGTCTCCAATCACTCTCGTGGCAATACGGTCGACCTCACCATGACCGGCCCGGGCGCCCTGCCCGCCGACACTTGGACGCCTGCCGCCACGCCGGTCGACTGCACCGCGCCTTATGCTCAGCGCTGGCACGATGGCGCCGTCGACATGGGCACCGGGTTCGACTGTTTCGATGAGCGCGCGCACACCGATTCATCACTGATCAGCGCGGCAGCCAAGGACAATCGCCAGCGGCTCAGCCGTGCGATGGAGCAGGAAGGATTTACCGGTTACGCCAACGAGTGGTGGCACTTCACATACAGCCGGGAGCCGGCGTTGAAGACCGTCATGGATTTCCCCATTACGCCGCTTACGCCATGAAGCGCCTGATCGGGGCTTGGTCGTTGCTGATGCTGCTGTTGCCCGCTGCGGCCATGGCCCAGGGACTCGACGGCAGCGATCAGTTGATTGTCGTCACCAGCAAAAACTGGGATGACATCCAGGGCATCGCCCAGCGCTACGAACGGCACGGCGACCGCTTTGAAAAGTTCGAAGCCGCATTTCCCGTGGTGCTCGGGAAGAATGGCATGGGCTGGGGCAAGGGCCTGCAAATCGACGATCAACCCCAGGGCCCCATCAAACAGGAAGGCGATGGAAAAGCCCCGGCCGGGATGTTCAAACTGGGAACAGCGTTCGGCTACGACGCTTCAGCCAGCACCCGCCTGACTTATCTCGCGCTGACACCCACCATCGAATGTGTGTATGACAGCCAGTCGGCGCGCTACAACCAACTCGTCGACGGCGCAATCGTGGCAAAAGACTGGAACAGCGCCGAACGCATGCGGCGCAAGGACGATTTGTATCGCCATGGGATTTTCATCCAGCACAACACGCCCGCATCTCCCGGCGCCGGCTCCTGCATTTTCTTCCACATCTGGCGCGGCCCTATAGCGCCGACCCGAGGCTGCACCGCCATGGCCCCGGAAGACATCGCGCGATTGTTCAACTGGCTCGACCCGCGCCAGTCCCCGCTGCTGGTGCAACTGCCCGAGGCGCAATACGAGCAGTTGCGTGAACGCTGGAAGCTTCCCGAGCATTGATCGATACAAAAACCTGTGGGAGCGAGCTTGCTCGCGATAGCGGAGTGTCAGTCGACATTAATGTTGAATGATCAACCGTAATCGCGAGCAAGCTCGCTCCCACAGGTTTTGTGGTGTTCATGGCCTCACGTGAGCTGCATTTACTCGGTGTGATGCGCTTTTTGCTGAGAATCTGTGCACGCTTTGTCTGGCGGAGCTTGCGCGCCGTTTCCACAAACGGCGTCACGATCAGGCTATAGAGCGTCAGGTAACGCTCGTGGTCCGCTTCACCGGTGCCGAAACGGATGGCCTCGGGTTTCGCCTGCGTGACGTAAAGCGTGCCGAACATCCAGTCCCAGAGTGACAAGTTGACGCCGAAATTCTTGTTCATGTGCCGGGGCGCATCGCTGTGATGGATCTGGTGCTGCGCCGGACTGTTCAGCACATGCTCGACCGCCGGACCGAACGACAACCAGACATGGCTGTGGCGCAGGTTCGCCGCCAGTGCGTTGAGGATGAACACCATGTAGGTCACGCCGAACAGCGTATAGCGGCTGATCTCCCCGCCGCAGGCGTACCAGAACACGCCGGCAAACGCGCTGATGAACACGATGTCGATCAGCCGCTCGACCATTTTCTCGATGAAGTGCACGCGGCTGGCCGTCACCGGAACCAGCACCGGCGCGGAATGATGGACTTTGTGGAAGGCCCAAAGGTAGCGCGAGTGATAAGCGCGGTGCGCCCAGTAATGGATGAAGTCCTGCAGCAAAAACACGCCCAGCCCGTAGAGCAAGGACAGCGCCAGATGTTCCTCGACCTGCACCCGCGCGCCCCACAGGTGAGTGAAAAAACGGATGTAGTCACCGGAGCGCAGCACGTACGGATCGACCAGCCCAACAATCGGCACCACCAGCATGACTTTGAGGATCGCGCGCACGAAGTAGTAGCGGTAATCGAGCAATGCCGAAGGATGAAAATGCACACGGTTGCCGCCGATGAACTGCCAGAACGTGTGTGCATCGGTCAGCCCGCGAGCCTTCCTGAAACGGAACAGAGCGTAGGCAACGGCATAGGAGACGAAGAGGAAAGCCACACAGAGACGGCCATTGAGGTCGAACAGGCCGAGAAACTGCTCGCTGACAGGTGCGATCACCCACCTGAACAGGTATTGGTAGAACGGTGCGAGAACATCCATGAACGGCTGCCCCCTGTGGAAGTGCAAGAATCGCTTTTTGCAGGAGCACGGCTTGTGGGCGATGACGTCCTCAAGATCGCCATCGCCGGCAAGCCGTGCTCCTACATTGGCTGATCAGCAAGTGTAGACGCTATTGAGGATGTATCTTATTCAGGCCTTTGAACTTCGGCAACGGATATCCCCAATGCCGAGGTCCGGGCCAACAGGAAGTACAAAATCCCCGGCACCACCAGCCCGACAATCCACGAAATATCCACACCGCCGAGCTGCGCGACCATCGGTCCGGATAGAAATGGGTGTCGACGAAAGGCAACTGAATCAGCACGCCGACTACATAGACGCCGATGCCCAACAGGTTCCAGCGACCGTAGCGCCCGGCCGGATCGGACAAGGCCGGGATGTCATAACGCTCCTTGTTGATGAAGTAGTAATCCACCAGGTTGATCGCGCTCCAGGGCGTGAAGAACGTCAGCAGGAACAGGATGAAATACTTGAACGAGTTCAGGAACGAATACTGCCCCAGCAGCGCCAGCGTGGTGGACGCCGCGACGATCACCAGCACGAACAGCATGCGCTGGCCGGCGGTGATTTCGAGGCGGCTGCGGAAACCGCTGATGATGGTCGCCACGCACATGAAGCTGCCGTAGGCATTGAGGGTCGACACCGTGACCTCGTTGTGGGCTATCTGTGACCTTGGTCATTACGGGTTTCTCTTCTTATAAATTCAGGGGTATTACCCATCCCCATGTAGGAGCGAGCCTGCTCGCGATAGCGGCGGCACAGCCAGCATCTCTGTGTCTGACACACCGCTATCGCGAGCAGGCTCGCTCCTACAGGGATTGTGTCTGGCTGACGGCCAGATCTATTTTTGGGCCACTTGCCCCACAAACGGCACCTTGGCCCACACCACCTTGCCGCCGACCATCGTCATCAGCACCTGATTGCGCCCCAGTTCATCCTCGGGCACCTGCATGAAGTTCTTGTCCAGCACGATCAGATCGGCAAACTTGCCCACCTCCACTGAACCGACCACCTTCTCCAACTTGAGCTGTTCGGCGGCGTTGAGGGTTATGGTGCGCAGCACTTCTGCACGGGACAGCGCCGGGTCGGCATTCAGCCTGCCTGCGTAGTTGGGGCCGTAGCTGTGCGGGTTCTGCGGATCGCCCGAGCGGGTCACACCGACTTTCAGTGCGAGGAACTCGTCGAGCGGATCGACCGGCCAGTCGCTGCCATAAGCCACGCGTCCGCCAGCACGGACGATGCTGCCCGACGGTTCCATGCGCGCGAAGCGTTCGACCCCCAGGTGATCGCTGGTGCCGTCAACCGTGGACGGCGCTTGCTGCGCCCATTGGAAGGACATGTTGGCGGTCACGTCGAGCGTCTTGAAACGCCCGTAGTCGGCAGGGTCCACCGATTCGGCATGGGTGATGGTCGGACGGAAGCCGTTGCCGGGCAGTTGCTGGCGCACGTATTCGATACCGTTGAGCGAATCACGCACCGCGCGATCCCCGGTGGCGTGCAGGTGCGGGTCGAGTCCGGCCTGCACCGCTTTGAGCAGCAGCGGATTGAGCACCTGCGGCGGGAAATACAGCTCGCCACGGTTTTTCCCCGGCGTCCATTTCGGCGCTTTCTCGGTGCCGGCGTTGTGCAGATACGGCGTCAGCATGGCCCCGGTATCGGCCGGTGCGTTGATGATGCCGTCCATGAACAGTTTGACGTGGCGCATGCTCACGCCTGGCGCGACCTGGGCTTCGCTCTGATCGTAGGTGGTGGCCAGTGCCTTGGCTTCGGCGATGGTCTTGGCCGGGTCGGCGGTAGCGGCGGCCGGGTCGAGTTTGATCGACAACAAGGCACGGGCCGTCAACTCGCCGGATTGCTGCAACGTGGTGAACGCCTTGCCATTTTCCGGCCCCGACAAGGCATCGAAGAAACTGGTGATGCCCTGCTGGCGCATGGCGTCGAGCGCGGCGCGGCTCTGGATCAGCTTCTCGGCATCGGTCGCCGGCGGTACCACGGCGGCCATGGTATCCGCCGCACCGTCCTCGCAGATGCCGGTGGGGTTGCCGGCACTGTCGCGCGCGTACTTGCCGTCGGCGGGGTTGGCCGTGTGCTTGTCGATGCCGGCCACTGCCAGGCCACGGGAGTTGGTCAGCACGGTGTGGAAATCGGTGGAACGCACCTGAATCGGCCGTTTGGTATTGAGCGCATCAAGGGTCGATTTGTCGGCATCGCCGTCGAGGCCGGTCATGCCCATGCGGTCCCAACTGCCGACTTCAAGCCACACCTCCGGGCCTTTGTCCTTGTCGGCATCCAGACACGCCTGAATGGCTTTCTGAAAATCCTTGCGAGTCATCGTCTGGTATTTCAGGTCGCACAAGGTCATGGCCCGACCGCCATCGCCGGGATGCATGTGCGCATCGATGAAGCCCGGCATCAGCATGCGCCCGGCCAGATCGATCACCTGCGTCTGTGCACCGATGAACGAGGCTGCCCCCTCATCGCTGCCGACATAAACGATCTTGCCGCCCGTGACGGCAACGGCCTGCTGCACTGAATCCTTGCCGTCGACGGTGTACACGTAACCGTTGCGCATGACCATGTCGGCGCTGGTCGAACTTTGGCTCTGGCACCCCACCAGCGCCACACAGGAAACGGCCGTTGCACCCGCAACGGCGATAAATAGCCTGGAAAACATCACTGGCCCACCTCTGTTTTTATAGTTTTTGAAGGGCCCGGCCACACGGCCGCGCAAGCCCTTGATATGCAGGGCATACCCTATAGCGCGCGGTGGCTGGACGGACCTCTGCAAATGAGGAGGGTCAGGCAAAAAGTGGGGGGTGGTTATGATTCGCGTAGGAGCTGCCGAAGGCTGCGATCTTTTGATCCTGATCTTCTCGGGACCGATGAAACTCAAGATCAAAAGATCGCAGCCTGCGGCAGCTCCTACGGTTGCGGTGTGCAGGCGGAACCGTGCGAACGCAGGACCGAACCCAGTTCCACCTTGCTCTTCACGCCGAGTTGCAAGTAGCAATTGCGCAGATAGGTGCGCACGGTGGCCGGGCTCAGGCCGAGGATTTTGGCGATTTCCTTATAGGAATGACCGGCAGCGAACAGCATCGCTGCCGTCCGCTCCCGAGGCGCCAGTACCGCGCCGCGTGGTTGTGTTTCCAGCGACAGGATGACGTGCTCGGCGTTGGGCGTGAGGGTCAGCGTCGAGCGTCCCAGGCGCATCACGCAGGGTGCCTTGGGCAATTGCGCGATGATCTCGGCGGGTAGCGTGGAACCGCTCCAGCCGGGCAATTCCCGTTGAATGACCGCGCACAATCCAGCGCCGATATACAGCAAACCGCCGTCCCGCCGCGCCACCCCGAAGTCGCTGGCGCCGTTGCCGGTGTCGACGCGGATCATGTCCTGCACCTGGAATCGCCACAGCTGCAACAAGTGATCGCAGAACGCCGAGAACAGACCGGCCTCGTTGTCGCTGAACGCCGGGGCATCACCGCCACGGTAGAGACAAACGAAAAACATCAAGCCACTTTCCGGCAGCTCGAAGGTGATGCACATCGGGTGGTAGAGATCATGCCGTCGGGCGAACGCGTCCACGTCGGCATCGGGATCGGTGAAGCCGCTGTCGCGGATGACCTCGCCGGGTCGGCTCAAGGTGTCGTGGGAGAACTTGTCGCTGCCGGCACTCTGTTGCCATTCGCCGGCAAACGATTCGGGCAGATCGATACGCCCGTGCATCCAGCTTTGCGGTGGTGCGCTGGCGACCGAGGTGGACATCTCGCCCCACCACGCCGAAGCGAACGGCACTTGTTGTCGCAACACCTGCAAGCCGTCGGCAATGAACTCGACGGCACCCCGCTCCCGCGCCAGACGCCCCAATTGCAGCAGACAACGGTTGAACGCTTGCAGCATCGCCATCGACGGGTCGATGCCCACCTGATTATCCCCCTGCATCGTGCCGATCCTGTTGGTCTGTCATTTCGACCATGCTACAGGCGATCCCCTCCATAGGGCTACGCGCACCATGTAGCAGCTGGCGCAGCCTGCGTTCGGCTGCGCAGCAGTCGTCAAATCGGCATTCGTGGTATTCCTGAAGCAGCGCGGACTCTGATTTTACGACTGCTGCGCAGCCGAACGCAGGCTTCGCCAGCTGCTACGGTCCCAACTCAAACTTGAAAGACTAATAGCGCGCGCCGGATCATGCGTCCGTGGACCGTTTCGACCACCGGCGGCGCAGCATCGCCAGCAGTGAAGATTTCCCGCTCGGCATCCCACAGATGCGCCTTGCGGTACACCGCGCGCAAACCCTGGACATCGATCAGCGCGGCACTGTTGGCTAGTTCATCGTTGGGCAAATGCTCACAGAAACCGGCGACCACAACGATGTTCAGTTCCCGGGCCAAGGCTTGCCACAGGCGCAGGGTCGGGCCATCGCAGGTTTCCGCCAGCGCCAGCGCTTCGTTGCGGTCGGCACGGCATAAATATTCTGTTTTCCTGCGAACCACTCATTTTCACGGCTGGCCCTACCGCTATATAGTTTTGTATATTACGAAGCTCAAATCGCCAAGACACGTCCATGAGCCGCATTCGCCAACACAACCAACAGCTGATTCTGGAAGCCGCCAGCGCCGAGTTCGCCGCGAAAGGTTTCGACGCCGCCCAGACCCGCGACATCGCCGCGCGGGCAGGCGTGCCGAAGGCGAATCTGTATTACTACTTCCAGAGCAAGGAAACCCTCTACGCCAAGGTTCTGCTCGGGTTTGTCGAGCCGTTGCTGGAAGCGTCTGCGGTACTGCGCGAGAGCGACGACCCGCTGGTGGGCTTGCCTGCCTACATCGAGGCGCGGATTCGCATCGCCCGTGAGCACCCGCATATCGCGAAAGTATTCAGTGATGAGTTGTTGCTCGGCGCCAGGCAACTGCCCGAGGAATGTCGCGACCTGCTGTATGCCGAGGCCCGACGCAATGTCGATTGCCTGCGCAGCTGGATTGATCGGGGCTTGCTAGCGCCGATCGATCCGGAGCATTTGATGTTGTTCATTTGGTCAGCGACGCGCACGTACACCAACCTCGGCTGGCAGATGGCGCATATCACCGGACGGGAGACGCCACAGGATGAGGATTATCAGAATGCAGCAGCGACCATCACCCGGTTGGTGTTGGGGGGCGTGATGCCGGAGGTTGTGGAGGCGCCTCGGTTATTGAGGTTCGCGACTTAAGGAGCAAACCAAAATCTGTAGGAGCTGAGCTTGCTCCGGCTCCTACAGGGGAATGCGGTGGTTTCAGAGGTGGATATCTTTGGCCGGAATCACGTCGATCCGGGCCACCGAACCGGTGAGGTGCGCCCAATCCTTGTTGTGCTCGGCAATGATGTCTTCAGCGGTGAGGTTGCCATTGTCGACGGTGGAATGCGCGTCCTTCGCCAGCACCACGTCATACCCCAGTTTCAACGCCTGACGCACAGTGGCGTTAACGCAGTAATCGGTTTGCAGACCGCAGATGACCAGGCGTTCGAAGTCTTCCTTCGGCAAAAGTTTTTGCAGGTTGGTCTGGTAGAACGAATCCCCGGTGGTCTTGCGCACGCGCAGGTCCTTTGGCGCCGTTTCCAGCCCTTCAGCCAGTTGCCAGCCAGCCGCCTCGTGCGCAAGGGGACTGTTCGCCTCTTCGTGCTGAACCAAAACCACCGGAACGCCGGCACTGCGCGCCCGCGTCGATAGGTCGTTGATGGTATTGATCACGCGATTGATCTCGAAGCACTCGTATTCACCCGAGCATAGAGCCTGCTGGACGTCAATGATTAACAGTGCGGTGGTCATGATTCCTTCCTTGAAAATTCAGAGGGGCAAGAGACGAACATAAGTCGGTCCCTTGCCAAACACAACCCTCAATAGCCCAGCGACAATCCGGTATTACGCCGTGGATCGTTGGCCCCGTAGAAACGGTTTTTGCCCACCGGTTTTCCGTCCAGCGACGGCGCGCCTACGAGGATCGCCGCCAAGTGGTTGGCATCCTGCGGGCCGGCGAACTTGTGGCCCCAGCTTTCGAGGATCTTCACCGTGTCCGGACTGGTGGTGAAGGTTTCCAGATTGGTTTCCTCCGGCAGCCATTGCTGGTGAAAACGCGGCGCATCCACCGCTTCCTGGATGTTCATGCCGTAGTCGATGACGTTGAGCATGGTCAGCAAGGTCGCGGTGATGATGCGGCTGCCACCCGGCGTGCCGACCACCATCACCACTTTGCCGTCCTTGGTGACGATGGTCGGGCTCATGGAAGACAGCGGCGCCTTGCCGGGCGCGATGGCGTTGGCCTCGCCCTGCACCAGGCCGTACATGTTCGGCACGCCGATTTTCGAGGTGAAGTCGTCCATCTCGTCATTGAGGATGACCCCGGTCTTGCTGGCCATGACCCCGGCGCCGAACCAGTCGTTGAGGGTGTAGGTCACCGACACCGCGTTGCCCCATTTGTCGACTATCGAGTAATGGGTGGTGTTGCTGCCCTCATGGGGCGCTACGCCAGGCTTGAGGTCCTTGGACACGCCGGCCTTTTGTGGGTTGATGGCTTCACGGAGCTTGGTCGCGTAGTTTTTATCCAGCAAATGGGCGATCGGGTTCTTCACGAAATCCGGGTCGCCGAGGTAGCTGTTGCGATCGACATAGGCGTGACGCATCGCTTCGATCTGATAGTGCATGCCCTGGGCCGAGTGGTAGCCCAGATCCTTCATCGGATAGCCTTCGAGGATGTTCATGATCTGGCAGATCACCACACCGCCGGAACTCGGTGGCGGTGCCGAAACCACGTGGTAGCCACGGTAATCGCACTCGATCGGCGCCAGTTCGCGGGTCTTGTATTTGTCGAGGTCTGCCTGGGTGATGATGCCCTTGTTGGCCTGGCTGGAGGTGACAATGGCGTCGGCCACCCAACCTTTGTAGAAGCCGTCGGCGCCTTTTTCGGAGATCTCGCGCAGGGTTTTGCCGAGGTCTTTCTGCACCAGTTTCTGCCCGACCTGCATCGGCTCGCCGTTGCTCAGGAAGATCGCGCCGGAATCCTTGATGTCCTTCTTGAACACGTCGGTGGCGTAGTCCAGCAAATCGACATCGCCCTGCTCCAGCACGAAGCCGTCTTCAGCCAGTTTGATGGCCGGGGCGATCACGTCCTTGCGGGGTTTGGTGCCGTATTTGGATAGCGCCAGTTCCATCCCGGACACCGTGCCCGGCACGCCGACGGCCAAGTGTCCTCGGGTACTCAAGTCCGGAATGACGTTGCCCGCCTTGTCGAGGTACATGTCGGCGGTGGCGGCCAGCGGGGCTTTTTCGCGGAAGTCGAGGAAGGTCTTGCGGCCGTCGGCCAGTTGAATGGTCATGAAACCACCACCGCCCAGGTTACCCGCCGCCGGATACACCACCGCCAACGCGTAACCCACCGCGACAGCGGCATCGACTGCGTTGCCACCGTTCTTCAACACATCCACGCCCACGTGGCTGGCCAAGTGCTGGGCAGTGACCACCATGCCGTTTTCGGCGGCGACCGGGGCGACAGAGGCCGCATGAGCAGTCAGGCAGCTGAGCGCCAACGAGGTCGCAATCAGCGATTTGGCAAAAGGTTCGTACTTCATGAGTCGGTCTCTTCTTGTTTTTAAGTAGGAAAACTCGTCAAAAGCAGTAGCCAAGTATGGTCGGGATTGCGTATTGCGCCTCCCCGATGAAGCAGTATCCTTAACACCTGTTCAACAATCAGGCGGGGCCTGCGGCATGACTTACACCTGCACCACCCTGGCCTCCCCGGTCGGCGAGTTGAAGCTGGTGGCGAACGGTTTGAGACTGGTCGCCATCCTCTGGGAAAACGACAAACCCGGACGGGTGCGCCTAGGCCCGATGAACGAAGCGCCGGACAGCCCGATCCTGATGCGTGCCGCCGAGCAACTGCGCGAATATTTCGCCGGCACACGCCAGCGCTTCGAACTGGAGCTGGATTTTGTCGGTACGGAATTTCAGAAAAAGGTCTGGGCGGCGCTGCTGACCATTCCTTTTGGCGAGACCCGCAGCTACAGCCAGATCGCCGAACAGATCGGCAACCCGAGCGCGGTGCGGGCGGTAGGTGCGGCGAATGGCAAGAACCCGATATCGATCATTGCGCCTTGTCACCGGGTGATTGGCGCGTCGGGGAAATTGACCGGGTTTGCCGGGGGGTTGGAAGCCAAGGAGCTGTTGCTGACGCTGGAAGGCGGGCATTGGCCGGGCACAGCGCACTTGCCTGGCTTTTGACCCTGTAGGGGCTACCGCAGGCTGCGATCTACTAAAGCAAAATCAAAAGATCGCAGCCTGCGGCAGCTCCTACAAAATTGTGTGTGCCCAATTCAGGAAAGCTGCGCCTTGTACTCCTTCTCGTACTGCCCGGCCAGCGCCTCTTTCTGTTTATCGTCGAGCAACTTGCCGGCCATCTGGAAGAATTTCTGCTCCTCCTCCTTGAGGTGGTGATGAACCTTTTCCGACAGCTTTTTCGCGGTCGCCAGCCAGGCCGGGCTAGACATCTCGGTCTCGTCCAGCTCCTCCATCATTTCATCCATTTCGTGATGCTCGGCGATTGCGTGGCGGCTGAGGTCGACGCCGTTGTCGAACTCCATCAGCGGAATGTAGAAATGCCGCTCTTCAGCGGTTTCGTGGGCTTGCAGTTCCGACTTGAGCTGCTTGTAAGCCTCGACGCGTTCAGGCGTGTCGCCGCTGGTGTGGATCAGCGCTTTGGCATAGGTCCGCTGGCGTTCATGGCTTTCGCGCAAGGCTTCGAAAATATTCACGGCGTGTCCTCATCGGTCGCGCTCGGCAATGGCGCGTCACAACAAATGACATCTGCGCGATGGCGACGGTTCCACCGGTGTTGTGGTGATGGAACATCGGCGTTGTCCGCGATAGGCTGCGCTTTCACAGCCATAAGGATATAGCCATGACCCTGCGTATCGAACGCAAGCACAACCCCAGCAACGAAGAACGCGAGGCGATCCTCGTGCCGTTGCGCGCCTATAACACCTCGAAGTCCGCGAGCCCGCCACCGGAACACATCGCGCTGCTGATACGCGACGACAACGATGAGATTGTCGGCGGCGTTTATGCCCGGTTGTTTTATCAGTGGTTGTTCATCGACTTGCTGGCGGTGCCGGAACAGGCCCGTGGACAGGGCATGGGCACGAAGCTGATGCAGATGGCGGAAGACCTGGCGCGGGAAAAGGAATGCGTCGGTCTGTGGCTGGAAACCTTTGAGTTCCAGGCACCGGAGTTCTACAAGAAATGCGGCTATAGCGAGATCGGCCACATCGCCGACTACCCGCCGGGGCACAAGCATTTCTTCTTTCAGAAGCGCTTGAGTTACTGATCAATACACAAAACCCTGTAGGAGTGAGCCTGCTCGCGATAGCGGTCGTTCAATCAACATTGATGTCGACTGAACCGCCGCTATCGCGAGCAGGCTCACTCCTACAGGGGGAATTGCATCGGCTTACAGGCAGGTAGCCAACGCCGCCAACCGGCGCTTGGCGACGAAGTCGTCCTGCTGCGCGTAGTAACTCAACACAGTGCCCGAGGCATCGGTGGTCACGTCCACGAACGATTCCGCCGAGCGGGTGTAAACCGTGGTGCCGCCCTTCTCCGCTGGCTCTAGGTAAGCAGCGGCATCAACACCGAACACCGATTCGTCCTGCCAGGAAAACTGCACGCACTGGGCAACGTCTTTGGCCGGTTTGTCCGAGTTCAGGGTTTTGTACGGGGCCTTGGTGCGAGCATCGTTCATTGCCGAGCCCGCGCATCCCGCCAGCAAGGCAGCGGCCAGCGCTACCATCAGAATTCGCATTGCATTCACTCATCAGGAAAAAGCGGACTGTATCACCGTGGCACAGCGAATCGTTCTGCTTTACTTCATTTATACCGCGACACCGCACGACGATTCGCGCACCCTGTCGCGTCATAACGCTGCATCGCACTTTTGACTGGAAGCCCCATGACCCCCAACGCCGAATTTTACAAACCGACCACTGAATATGCCGACAAGCTGATCAGCCAGATCGGTCAGACGCCTTCCTGGATCGCCAAGCGAATCGGCGTCACCGACAAGCGGATTCGTTACATCCTCGACGGCGAGAGAACCGTAAAAGGCGAAACCACGCCGATCCAGATGACCTACACCGAGCAGTTTGCCCTCGAGTGTCTGGCGGCAGCGGCCAAGGCCAGCAAGAAACAGTCTTCGTAATCCGTTCTCAAGGAGTGACCATGGCGGCATCCGAGCAGCAACACGAACAGGCACTGAAAAAATTTCTCGATGAGCGTCCCGAGTTGCTCCATCAACTCGACAATCTCAACCCTCTGCTGGCACAGGCCAAGGGCGAGACCCAGGCGCAGTTTCGCGAGGAGCGGTTGCATGAAGCCTTTGAGGAAGAAGCCGAACGCCTGGGATTGTTCGCCTGGGAGCTGACATTGCAACTCACGGCCGCGACGCCGCAGGATTACGAGGCGCAGCGCGTTGCCGTGCACCGGGAAGTGGCAGAGATGGCCGGCATGGACTGGCTGGAATATTGTGATTTGTATGGGATAAAACCTTAGTCATCGCTCAAGGACATCGATCGCCCATGCTGCCATCCACCGCCAAGCCCCACGCCAGCCCCGGTCACCTGCACACGCAGAAATGGCGCGGGCGCATCGGCCTGAGTCTGGTGGCCATGCTTTCGGTATTGGCCGGGATGACCGACGCGATCGGCTTCATGGCCAGCGGCGACTTCGTTTCGTTCATGAGCGGCAACACCACCCGCATGGCCGTGGCCATCAGCGCGGGCGATCTGGGACTTACCCTGCGTCTGGTGATCCTCGTCGCGACGTTCATCCTCGGCAATGCGCTGGGCATTATTGTCAGCCGGCTCAGCGGACGCCGAGCGCTGCCCCTGCTGCTGAGCATCGCCGCCCTGTTGTGCGCCGCCGCGGCCTGGCCTTACGACGCGCAACTGCCTGCGCTGCTGGCGGCGATCATTGCGATGGGCATGCTCAATGCGGCGGTGGAAGAAGTGAATGGTTTGCCGGTCGGACTGACCTACGTGACGGGTGCCCTGTCGCGCTTCGGTCGCGGACTCGGGCGCTGGATGCTCGGCGAGCGGCGCAATGGCTGGCGCGTGCAATTGATACCGTGGACCGGCATGTTTGCCGGGGCGGTAATCGGGGCGGTGCTGGAGCATCACTTTGGGCTCAAGGCGCTGTTTGCCAGCGGTCTGTTGGCGGCGGCGTTGGGTTTGTTGTCGTTGAAGATTCCGCGGCGGTGGCAGTTGGGTTACATGCCGCGCTAACACCTCAATCCCTGTAGGAGCTGCCGAAGGCTGCGATCTTTTGGTCTTGTTTCTAAAATCAAAAGATCGCAGCCTTCGGCAGCTCCTACAGAGGGGAATGGCAAAGCCCTTCGCCGCCCCGCCGATAAAGCTTTATCATGGCCGCAGTTTCGCTGATCGAGTCCGTCATGAAGTTCGCCATCGCCGTGTTTTCCGCCGCCCATGCGCCCTCCTCACGCCGCGCCTTGCTGTTCGCCCAGGCCGCGCTGGCCGGTGGGCATGAGATTGTCCGGCTGTTTTTTTATCAGGATGGCGTCTACAACGCCTCCGGCAGCGTGGTCACGCCCCAGGACGAACTCGACTTGCCCAAGCAATGGCGCACTTTCGTCAGCGAGCAAAAACTCGATGGCGTGGTGTGCATCGCTGCCGCCCTGCGCCGTGGCGTGTTGAACGAGGAAGAAGCCAAGCGTTATCAACGCGACGCGGTTGCCGTCGGCGCACCATGGGAATTGTCCGGGCTCGGCCAGTTGCATGACGCGGTGCAGGATGCCGACCGCCTGATCTGTTTCGGAGGCGCATGAGATGGCCAAATCCTTGTTGATCATCAGCCGTCAGGCGCCGTGGTCCGGACCGGGTGCGCGGGAAACGCTGGACATCGTGCTGGCTGGTGGCGCTTTCGATCTGCCGATCGGCCTGCTATTTCTCGATGACGGCGTGTTCCAGCTCGCGACGAAACAGGACGCCAAGGCCCTGCAACAGAAAGACCTGAGCGCCAACCTTCAAGCCTTGCCGATGTTCGGTGTCGAAGAACTCTTCGTCTGTGCCGACAGCGCGGTGCAGCGGGGGCTGGACCCGGGCGCGCTGTCGCTGGAGGAAGCCGAGGCGCTGGATGCCGCTGAAATCACCGCACTCATTGACCGTTACGACCAGGTGATCACCCTCTGATGTCGACTTTGCATGTGTTGTCTCATACCCCCTTCGGCGACGAGCGTTTGAGCAGTTGCCTGCGCGTGATCGGCATCCATGACGCGCTGCTACTGTCCGGCGACGCGGCCTATGCCTTGCAGCCGGGCACCGCACCGTTCACTGCATTGAACGCTCGCGGCCTCAGGCTCTATGTTCTGGCCGAAGACGCCCAGGCGCGGGCCATCGACGTTCCGGACTGGGCCGAAGCCATCGATTATCCGGCCTTCGTCGAACTGTCGATCAACCACGACAAGGTCAACAGTTGGCTATGAATGCATTGACGGTCGGCGCCCGCGCCATCGAGCTGGACAAGGACGGTTTCCTGGTCGAACTGAGTGACTGGTCCGCGGATGTCGCCAGTGCCCTGGCGGCTGCAGAAGATATCGAGTTGAGCCCCGAACACTGGGAAATCCTCGAACTGCTGCGCAGTTTCTACGCCGAATTCCAGTTGTCGCCGGCCACCCGCCCGCTGATCAAGTACACCGCACTGAAACTCGGGCCGGAAAAAGGCAACAGCCTGCACCTGAACCGACTGTTCAAAGGCACCCCCGCCAAACTCGCCGCGAAACTGGCGGGCCTGCCCAAACCGACGAATTGCTTATGACCGACTACCCAGCGCTGACCCTCGAAACGCCCGCCGAACACCCCTTCGCCCAGTTCGTGCGCATCCTCGGCAAAGGCAAACGCGGTGCCCGCGACCTGACCCGTGAAGAAGCCCGCGCCGCCATGGGCATGGTGCTCGATGAACAGGTCGAGGAAACCCAGCTCGGCGCATTTTTGATGCTGCTGCGACACAAGGAAGAAAGCGCCGAGGAAATGGCCGGGTTCACCGAGGCCTTGCGTGAACGCCTGAATCCACCTGCATTGGCGGTGGATCTGGACTGGCCGACCTACGCCGGCAAGAAGCGTCATCTGCCGTGGTATCTGTTGGCAGCGAAGTGCCTGGCGCAGAACGGCGTGCGGATTTTCATGCATGGCGGCGGCGCCCACACGGCGGGTCGGCTGTACAGCGAGCAATTGCTGGAGGAACTGAACATCCCGCTGTGCCGCAACTGGCAGCAAGTCGGCACGGCCCTGAACAACGGCGGACTGGCGTTCATGCCGCTGGTGGACTGGGCGCCACAGTTGCAACGGATGATCGACCTGCGCAACACCCTGGGCCTGCGCTCGCCGATTCACTCGCTGGCGCGGATTCTCAATCCGCTGGGCGCGCGTTGTGGCTTGCAAAGCATTTTCCACCCCGGTTATCAGGCTGTGCATCGCGATGCCAGCGGCTTGCTCGGGGACACCGCGATTGTGGTCAAGGGTGACGGCGGCGAGATCGAGATCAACCCGGATGCCGACAGCCATTTGTACGGCACCACGGGTGGCGAAAGCTGGGATGAGGAATGGCCGCAACTGTCGAGCCAGCGCCACGTCAAACCGGCATCGCTTGAGCCAGAACATCTGAAAGCCGTATGGCGTGGCGATGTGCTCGACAGCTACCCGCAAATGGCCCTGATTTCCACCATGGCGCTGGCCTTGCGTGGCCTCGGCCAGACCCGCGAGCAGGCGTTCAACACCGCCCAGCAATACTGGGACGCTCGGGACAAATCGATCTAATCGATCATACCCCCTCAACCTTTGCGCTTTTTTATCGAACCTATCGGAATAGACTCCTCTCCAACGCTTATCGGTTGAGGAGTCTCAAACATGGGTTTGTTAGTTGAAGGTCGCTGGCAAGACAAGTGGTACGAAAGCAGCAAGGACGGCGCGTTCCAGCGTGAGCAGGCGCAGCGTCGCAACTGGGTCACCGCTGACGGCCATCCCGGCCCGAGCGGTGCCGGTGGTTTTGCTGCCGAGCCTGGTCGCTATCACCTCTACGTGTCCCTCGCCTGTCCGTGGGCTCATCGCACTTTGATCCTGCGCAAACTCAAAGGGCTGGAAAGCCTGATCGATGTGTCGGTGGTCAGTTGGCTGATGCTGGAAAACGGCTGGACTTTTGACAAGGCACTCGGCTCGACCGGTGACAAGCTCGATGGACTGACCTACTTGCACCAGCGCTACACCGCCGATGCCGCCGACTACAGTGGTCGCGTCACCGTACCGGTGCTCTGGGACAAACAGCGCCAACATATCGTCAACAATGAATCGTCGGAAATTATCCGCATGTTCAATGGCGCCTTCGATGACCTGACCGGCAATGACCTGGATTTCTATCCGGAACCATTACGCAGCGAGATCGACGCGCTGAACGAGCGGATCTACCCGGCGGTGAACAACGGCGTGTACCGCGCCGGTTTCGCCACGTCACAGCAGGCTTATGAAGAAGCGTTCGATGAGTTGTTTGCCGAGCTGGATCGACTGGAAAAGCTGCTGGGCACCAACCGCTATCTGGCCGGCGAATACCTGACCGAAGCCGACATCCGCTTGTTCACCACGCTGATTCGTTTTGACGCGGTGTATTACGGTCACTTCAAGTGCAACCTGCGGCGCATTGCCGACTATCCGAACCTGTCGAATTGGTTGCGGGAGATGTATCAGTGGCCGGGGATTGCCGAGACGGTGGATTTCACCCACATCAAGAATCACTACTACGGCAGCCACAAGACCATCAACCCGACCGGGATTGTGCCAAAAGGACCAGATCAGGACTTCACCGCCGCCCATGATCGGGAGCGGTTGAGTGGGAAAGGGGTTTGGTGCAGGACCTAAAAGCAAAAAAGCAAAAGATCGCAGCCTTCGGCAGCTTCTACAGAATGACGCGATTCCCTGTAGGAGCTGCCGAAGGCTGCGATCTTTTCGCAACAGGCAACTCAAAATCAGAGTTGCCCCTGAGCCCCTTCAAACCACGCCAGTTTCTCGCGCAGTTGCACCACTTCACCGACGATCACCAATGTCGGCGCATGCACTTCATGCTCCGCCACCAATCGCGGCAAATCGGCCAGCGTGCCGGTAAACACCCGCTGATTGACCGTTGTGCCCTGCTGAATCAACGCCGCCGGGGTATCGGCGCCGCGTCCGTGCTTGATCAACTGCTCGCAGATGATCGGCAAACCCACCAGCCCCATATAAAACACCAGGGTTTGCGCTGGCGCGACCAGATCAGCCCACGGCAAATCGGTGGAACCGTCCTTCAGGTGACCGGTGACAAAGCGTACCGATTGCGCGTAGTCGCGGTGGGTCAACGGAATCCCGGCGTACGCCGCGCAACCGCTGGCTGCCGTGATACCCGGCACCACCTGGAATGGAATGCCGTGGGCCGCCAGTTCCTCGATCTCTTCGCCGCCACGGCCGAAGATGAACGGATCACCGCCCTTCAACCGCACCACACGCTTGCCTTGCTTGGCCAAATCCACCAATTGCTGGTTGATCTGATCCTGCGGCACGGCGTGATCAGCGCGACGCTTGCCGACGTAAACCCGCTCGGCATCGCGACGGCACAACTCCAGAATCGCCGGTGCCACCAATCGGTCGTACAGCACCACATCGGCTTGTTGCATCAGACGCAATGCCTTGAACGTCAGCAGATCCGGATCACCCGGCCCGGCACCCACCAGATACACCTCACCGGTAGCCACCGGCGCTTCACCATCGATTTTCGCCTGCAACAGACGCTCGGCTTCACCGCCCTGCCCGGCCAGTTGACGGTCGGCAATCGGCCCCTGGAAGACCTCTTCCCAGAACGCGCGGCGCTGCTGCACATCCGGGAACAGTTTTTTCACCTGATGGCGAAAACGCGCCGCCAGGCCAGCCAGTTGGCCGTAGGTAGAAGGAATCCAGGTTTCGATCTTGGCGCGGATCAAACGTGCCAGCACCGGCGCATCGCCGCCGCTGGACACCGCAATGATCAACGGCGAACGGTCGACGATCGCCGGGAAGATCACGCTGCACAGCGCAGGAGCGTCGACCACATTGACCGGCACGCAACGTCGATGGGCATCGGCGGACACTTGTGCGTTCAGCGCTTCATCGTCGGTGGCGGCAATGATCAGCCCGCAACCGTCCAGATCCGCTTCGGCATAGCCACGCACCAGGCACTCGCCACCGCTGCCGGCAACCAGTTCGCGCAATTGCGTTTCGATTTCGGGTGCAACCACCCGCAGCAGCGCACCGGCATCGGCCAGCAGGCGGGATTTGCGCAAGGCAATTTCCCCCCCGCCGACGACCAACACACGACTGCCGCGAAGGTTGTGAAACAGCGGCAGATAGTTCATTTAACCGATGACCTCGAGGCCACCCATGTACGGCTTGAGCACCTCAGGTACACGGATCGAACCGTCGGCCTGCTGGTAGTTTTCCAGCACCGCCACCAGCGTACGACCGACCGCCAGGCCGGAACCGTTCAGGGTATGCACCAGCTCAGGCTTGCCGGTTTCCGGGTTGCGGAAACGCGCTTGCATGCGACGGGCCTGGAAGTCGCCGCAGTTGGAGCACGACGAGATTTCGCGGTACTTGTCCTGGCTCGGGATCCACACTTCCAGGTCGTAGGTCTTGACCGCGCTGAAGCCCATGTCGCCAGTGCACAGCGCCAAGGTGCGGTAAGGCAGCTCCAGCAGTTGCAGGACTTTCTCGGCGTTGGCGGTCAGGCCTTCCAGCGCTTCCATCGACTGCGACGGCTCGACGATCTGCACCATCTCGACTTTGTCGAACTGGTGCTGACGGATCATGCCGCGGGTGTCGCGACCCGACGCGCCGGCTTCACTGCGGAAGCACGGGGTGTGGGCGACGAACTTGATCGGCAGTTGCTTGGCGTCGACGATTTCGCCGGCGACGATGTTGGTCAGCGACACTTCGGCCGTCGGGATCAGGTACAGATCGGCTTCGCCTTCGCGGGCGATCTTGAACAGGTCCTCTTCGAATTTCGGCAACTGGCCGGTGCCTTGCAGCGCCGGAGCCTGGACCAGATAAGGCGTATAGGCCTCTTCGTAGCCGTGCTCGGTGACGTGCAGGTTGATCATGAACTGCGCCAGGGCGCGGTGCAGACGGGCGATCGGGCCGCGCAGCAGGGCGAAACGTGCGCCGGACAGCTTGGCGGCGGTTTCGAAGTCCAGCCAACCGAACTTCTCGCCCAGGGCGACGTGGTCCTGTACCGGGAAATCGAAAGCGGTCGGCGTGCCCCAGCGGCGCACTTCGACGTTGTCGTCTTCATCTTTACCGACCGGCACCGATTCGTGCGGCAGGTTCGGGATGCCCAGCAGAATCGAGTCCAGATCGGTCTGAATCGCGTCCAACTCGACTTTACCGGCACTCAACTCGCCCGCCATGCGCTCGACGTCCGCCATCAGCGGCGCGATGTCTTCGCCGCGCTGCTTGGCCTGACCGATGGATTTGGAGCGCGCGTTACGTTCAGCCTGCAGTGCTTCGGTGCGGGTCTGGACGGTCTTGCGCTGTTCTTCCAGCGCTTCGATGCGCGCGACATCCAGGGCATAGCCACGGGATGCCAGGCGGTCCGCTACGTCCTGAAGGTTGCTACGTAACAGTTTGGAATCGAGCATGTCGGTCTCTCGTTATCAAAGTTTGGTCAAGGACAGGCCGGCCCAGGTGGCGAGCAGCCCGCCGAATACGCTGATGGCCGCATAGCCCAGGGCCAGCGGCACTTGCCCGCTTTCCAGCAGGCGCACCGTATCCAGTGAAAAGGATGAAAAAGTCGTCAGCCCTCCGAGGAAGCCGACGATCAACCCGGCGCGCACCTCGATCGGCACCTCCGGGCGAATCAAAAACAGACCGTATAGAACGCCGATCAGCAAACAGCCCACGATATTAACGGCCAGCGTCGCGGTATAGAAGTGCCGCGGCCAATTAGCGTTGATCCAGTTACCCGTGGCAAAGCGCAACAGCGTGCCGGCGATCCCGCCGACGGAAACCGCAACGATCAATGGAAGCACTATTTTCTCCGCTGCCGGGGGCTTAAACGGTCGAGCTTTGCCAGGTGATTGAGCTTTTCGCCGATCTTCAATTCCAGGCCACGGGGCACCGGTTGATAGAACGGGATCGGGTCGAGTTCTTCCGGGAAATAATCTTCGCCGGCGGCGTAGGCATCAGGTTCGTCGTGGGCATAACGGTATTCGTCGCCGTAGCCCAACTGTTTCATCAGTTTGGTCGGCGCGTTGCGCAGGTGCAACGGCACTTCCAGCGAACCGTGTTCGGCGGCGGCGCGCAGTGCGGTCTTGAAGCCCATGTACACCGCGTTGCTTTTCGGCGCGCAGGCCAGATAGGTGATGGCTTGGGCCACCGCCAATTCGCCTTCGGGGCTGCCGAGGCGCTCCTGCACTTCCCACGCCGCCAGGCACAGGCTCAATGCACGCGGGTCGGCGTTGCCGATGTCTTCGCTGGCCATGCGCACCACGCGCCGGGCCAGGTACAACGGATCGCAACCGCCGTCGATCATTCGCGCAAACCAGTACAACGCGCCGTCGGGATTGGAGCCGCGCACCGATTTGTGCAGCGCGGAGATTTGGTCGTAGAACGCCTCGCCGCCCTTGTCGAAACGCCGACGGGTATCGCCGAGCAGGCTTTGCAGCAGGTCGGTGCCGATTTCGCTGTTGTCTTCGGCCAGGTCCGAGGCGTTTTCCAGCAGATTGAGCAAACGCCGGCCATCGCCATCGGCGGCCGACAGCAGCATCTGGAAGCCTTCATCGCTGAGGCTCAGGTTGCGTTTGCCCAAACCGCGCTCTTCGGTCAGCGCGCGGTGCACCAGTTTGCGCAGCGCGGCTTCGTCGAGGCTTTTCAGCACATAGACCCGCGCGCGGGAGAGCAAGGCGTTGTTGAGTTCGAACGAAGGGTTTTCGGTGGTCGCACCGATGAAAATCAGCGTGCCGTCTTCAACGTACGGCAGGAATGCATCCTGCTGCGACTTGTTGAAGCGGTGCACTTCGTCGACGAACAGAATCGTGCGCCGACCGTATTGCGCGGCCTGCTGCTTGGCGATTTCCACCGACTGACGGATCTCCTTGACCCCGGCCAGCACCGCCGACACTGTTTCGAAATGCGCTTCCGAGACTTCCGCCAGCAATCGCGCCAGCGTGGTTTTGCCCACGCCCGGCGGTCCCCAGAAAATCATCGAATGCAGGGCACCCTGCTCCAGCGCTTCGCGCAAAGGCTTGCCGCGAGCGAGCACGTGTTCCTGACCGACGTACTCATCCAGATTGGTCGCGCGCAAACGGGCGGCCAAAGGCTGAGAGATCGGGGCGCTGCGAAACAGATCCATCACACTACCTATGAAACCTCAATTGAACACCGTCCCCCTGTAGGAGCGAGCTTGCTCGCGATGGACTCAAGGACACCGCTGGGTGTCAGGCTGCCAGCGTTACCGTTGACGTCCATCGCGAGCAAGCTCGCTCCTACAGGGTTCTGCGTTTTATTCCTGAATCACGTCCGCGCCCTTGGGGATATCGAACTTGAACTTGGATGCCGGGATCGGCTCGTTGGCCTTCACCCCGGTGAACAAAATATTGGTGCGCTGGCCGACGCTGTCGATCAGTTGCATATCATTGACCAGACCGTTGCGGAACGACAGGCGCAGGCTGTCGAACAAGGTGTCCTTGGTCTTCGGCTTCAAGGTGAAGTCAATCACGCCACCGGCTTCCTTGGCGCTGATGTCGAAGCTCTCGCTGATCTTGGACACGTCACCGGACAACAGCAACGCCGGCGTCTGGGTCAGGCGCTGGTCGAGGTTCTTGATGGTGGCCTGCTCAAGGTCCGGGTCCCACAGGGTGACTTTCTTGCCGTCGGAAACCATGGTCTGCTCGGCAGGAGCATTGGTGTGCCAGTAGAACAGGCCCGGCCGCTGCAACGACATCTCGCCGGCAGTTTCCTGCAACTGAGTGCCAGTGCCATCGAGGGTCAGTTGCGAGAAACGTGCGCTCAGGGTCTGGGATTTTTCCAGCAGTTGGGTCAGACGCGCCACGTCCTTGTCATCGGCGTGGGCCGAGAGCGTGGTCAAAGCCAGTACCGGCAGCAACAGCATGCGGATCAGACGCATGGGAGTCCTCATTACATTCGTGGGAGTGCGGGTGGCGCCTCAGGACGCCGCCCTTTTTCATATCAGGTCAGTCGCGCACCGGCGTTGGGGCCAGCACTTCACGCGAACCGTTGGTATTCATGGACGTCACGACGCCGGCCATTTCCATGGCTTCGATCATGCGCGCGGCGCGGTTGTAGCCGATTTTCAGCTTGCGCTGGACAGCGGAAATGGAGGCACGGCGACTTTCCAGAACGAACTGCACTGCCTCATCGTACAGCGCGTCAGCCTCGGGATCATCGCCGTCGCCACCACCGCTGCTGCCTTCAAAGCCACTGCCGGCCTCTTCGACACCGTTGAGGATGTCGTCGTTGTACTCCGGCGCGCCGCGCAGTTTCCAGGCCTCGACCACACGGTGAACCTCATCGTCGGACACGAAGGCGCCATGCACACGAATCGGCAGACTAGTGCCCGGCGGCATATAGAGCATGTCACCGTGACCCAGCAGTTGTTCGGCGCCACCCTGGTCGATGATGGTCCGCGAGTCGATCTTGCTCGATACCTGGAACGCCATGCGGGTCGGGATGTTGGCCTTGATCAGACCGGTGATCACATCAACCGACGGACGCTGGGTCGCGAGGATCAAGTGAATACCGGCAGCACGGGCCTTCTGGGCGATACGCGCAATCAACTCTTCAACCTTTTTGCCGACGATCATCATCATGTCGGCGAATTCGTCGACCACCACGACGATGGTCGGCAGTTTCTGCAATAACGGTGCTTCGTCGTGGATGCTCTCGCGCTTGTACAGCGGATCGCTCAACGGCTCGCCGGCGTCCTGGGCTTCCTTGACCTTGGCGTTGAAGCCCGACAGGTTTCGCACGCCCATCTTCGCCATCAGCTTGTAGCGGCGTTCCATCTCGGCAACGCTCCAACGCAAGGCGTTGGCCGCGTCCTTCATGTCGGTAACCACCGGGCACAGCAGGTGCGGAATGCCTTCGTAGATCGATAATTCGAGCATTTTCGGGTCGATCATGATCAGCTTGGCGTCTTCCGGCCCGGACTTGAACAGGATCGACAGGATCATCGCGTTCACACCCACCGACTTACCGGAACCGGTGGTACCGGCCACCAGCAAGTGCGGCATCTTCGCCAGATCGGTGATGACCGGCTTGCCGCCGATGTCGTGACCCAGGGCCAGGGTGACCGGTGATTTGAAGTTGTCGTACTCAGGGGTCGACAGCACCTCGGAGAAGCGCACGATCTGCCGGTCTTCGTTAGGAATTTCGATACCGACCGTGGTCTTGCCCGGAATCACTTCCACGACACGCACACTGGTCACGGCCAGCGAACGCGCCAGGTCTTTGGCCAGGTTGGAGATGCGGCTGACTTTTACGCCGGCGGCAGGCTGGATTTCGTAACGGGTAATCACCGGGCCCGGATGAATCGAATCCACGGCGACTTCGACGCCGAATTCCTTGAGCTTGATTTCCAGCAAGTGGCCAACCGCAGCCAGGGATTCCGGCGAATAATTGAGTTGTTTCTTTTCTGCCGGGTCGAGAATCGAAATCGGCGGCAAGGTGCCTTCCACGGCGCTGTCGACGAACAGCGGGGCCTGCTTCTCTTTTTCGACACGCTTGCTCGGCGCGGCGGGCTTGGCCGGCGCCGGCGCAATAACAGGCGGCACCTGCTTCTCGCGCTCGGACATGTGCTTGCTCAGGGCCTGCTCACGTTCGATCAGACGTTCCTTGACCTTGGCCTGTTCGCGTTTGTCGCTGACGGTCGGCGCGACCACGTCGTGAACACGGTCGTCGACTTCACGCAATTGCGCGACCAGTTGCTTGCGCTCGGTACGGGCCGCCCACCAGCGATTGGCGGCACCCTGGAACAGTTCGAACAGGTCGAGGGTGATCTTGCCGGTGACGTCCATCACCTTGAACCACGACAGGTCGGTGAATACGGTCAGGCCGAACAGGAACAGGGCGATGAACAGCAGCGTGCTGCCCTGAATGTTCAGCGCGTTCTTCGCCAGGTCGCCAAGGCTTTCGCCCAGCGCGCCACCGGCGCCGGCCGGCAGACCGGTCGCGGCATGGAAATGGATATGCGCCAGCGCAGCACCGGACAGCACCAGGAACACCAGGCCGATCAAACGCCAGGAAAACAGCCAGCCGCTCCACTGCCACGGCTCGTGGCGCTGACGGAAGATCTGGTAAGCCTTGATCGCCAGCAACAACGGGAAGATATAGGCGAAGTAACCCAACACCATGAACAGGATATCGGCGCTGTAGGAGCCCGCCGGACCGCCGAAGTTCTGCACGTCGTCGATCTTGCTGTTGTGGCTCCAGCCCGGATCGTCCTTGCCATAGGTCAGCAAGGCCATCATCAGAAACAGGCACAACGCACCGATGGCGATCAATGCACCTTCCTTGAGGCGGTAGTGCAAATGCTGGCGCCAGAGCGGAACGACTGTTTTGGGTGCTTCGGTGGATTTCTTCAAAACGCTACTTTTCCTGCGCCCAAGGCGCGTCCATCTGATGAATGTCTTTAAAAAAACGGCAAAAAACTGCCCAATCCAGGCAGGTAAAAAAGTTAACAGGCGTAACTGGGACTACTTTTAACACTGCGCCCCGGTTTTTATAAACACGAAGCGCATTGCTTATTTTGTTACAAGCACTGTTTCAGCCAGGCATTGTACGGGTTTGCTCATCCAATGCCATGCTGGCAACACTTGTATGCAGCATAGCCAAAAGCCCATTGCATGCGACTCAATTTGAGCATGCATTCTCTTTTGTGACAAAGGCTTATGAGGTGTTTTTATGAGCGCAGTGCAACATCACCGCCTGATCATTCTGGGTTCCGGCCCCGCCGGTTACAGCGCAGCCGTGTATGCCGCCCGCGCCAACCTCAAACCCGTTGTCATTACCGGCATACAGGCAGGTGGCCAGCTCACCACCACCGTCGAAGTCGATAACTGGCCAGGCGATGTCGAAGGTCTCACCGGCCCGGTCCTGATGGAACGCATGCAAAAACACGCCGAGCGCTTTGACACACAGATCGTCTACGACCACATCCATACAGCCAAGTTGCAACAGCGCCCGTTCGAGTTGACCGGCGACAGCGGCACTTATACGTGCGACGCACTGATTATCGCCACCGGCGCTTCCGCGCAATACCTGGGCCTGCCATCGGAAGAGACATTTGCCGGCAAAGGGGTTTCGGCCTGCGCGACCTGCGATGGATTCTTCTATCGCAAGCAGGTGGTTGCCGTAGTCGGCGGCGGCAACACGGCGGTTGAAGAAGCCCTGTACCTGTCGAACATCGCCAGCGAAGTGCACCTGATTCACTGGCGCGACAAGCTGCGCTCGGAGAAAATCCTCCAGGACAAACTGTTCGAGAAAGCCGCCAATGGCAACATCCGCCTGCACTGGAACCAGAATCTGGATGAAGTGTTGGGTGACGCCAGCGGCGTGACCGGCGCCCGCCTGCGCGACAGCCATACCGGCGAAACCAAGGAATTGGCGGTTTCCGGCGTGTTCATCGCCATCGGCCATAAACCCAACACCGATCTGTTCGTCGGCCAATTGGAAATGCGCGACGGTTACCTGCTGGTCAAGGGCGGCAGCGAAGGTGACGCCACCGCAACCGCCATCGAAGGTGTGTTTGCGGCCGGCGACGTGGCCGATCACGTCTATCGCCAGGCGGTCACCTCCGCCGGGGCCGGCTGCATGGCAGCCCTCGATGCGGAAAAATACCTCGACGACATTCCCGTCGTTTAACGGCACACTGGGTGGCGAGCCTCACGCTCGCCACCGCCCTCCCCTTCTGCAAGCCCGGACGCCATGCTGACTTGGTTACAACGCAACTCCCTGACTTTCCCGCCGCTGGAAAAAGCCATGCGCGACCCCAACGGCCTGTTGGCCGCCGGTGGCGACCTGTCTGCCGATCGGTTGATTCAGGCCTACCGCCACGGTTGCTTTCCATGGTTCTCGGAAGGCCAGCCGATTCTCTGGTGGTCGCCGGACCCGCGCACCGTACTGTTTCCCGACGAATTGCATGTGTCCCGCAGCCTGGGCAAATTGTTGCGCCAGCAACGCTATCAAGTGACTTTCGATCAGGATTTTTCCGCGGTCATCAGCGCCTGCGCCGCGCCACGGGAATACGCCGACGGCACCTGGATCACCGAGGCCATGCAGAACGCCTACCTGCAACTGCACAAGCGCGGTTACGCGCATTCGGTGGAAGTCTGGGATCAGGGCACGCTCGTCGGCGGGTTGTATGGCCTGGCGATGGGGCGGCTGTTTTTCGGCGAGTCCATGTTCAGCCGCGCCGACAACGCCTCCAAATATGGCTTTGCCACCCTGGTGCGACATCTGAAAGACTCAGGTTTTGTCCTGATCGACTGCCAGATGCCCACCGACCATCTGCACAGCCTGGGCGCCCGGGCGATCCCGCGCAGCGCGTTTGCGGGTTATCTGTCGCAATATCTGGATCAACCCAGCCGAGCAACCTGGGTTTGCTGAGCGACTTTTGCGCGCGTGGCTTACACTTAATCGAAAGCATTATCCCGAGGGTTGATCATGACCGAGTTGGCGCGTTTGAAGTTCTATGCCACTCAGCCCCACTCTTGCAGCTATCTGCCTGAGGAGCAGGCCACGACCCTGTTCCTCGACCCTAGCCAGCCCATGGATGTGCATGTCTATGCAGACTTGTCGGAAATGGGTTTTCGTCGCAGTGGCGACCACTTGTATCGCCCCCATTGCCAGAACTGCAATGCGTGCGTACCGGCGCGCATTCCTGTAGCCCAATTCACGCCCAACCGTCAGCAGAAGCGTATTTTCAAGCGTAACGCCGACTTGCAGGTACGCCCGGCCAAGCCTGGTTTCAGCGAAGAGTATTTCGACCTTTATCAGCGCTACATCGAAGAGCGGCACGCCGACGGCGACATGTACCCACCCAGCCGCGATCAGTTTTCGACCTTCCTGGTCCGTGACCTGCCGTTTTCACGATTCTACGAATTCCGTCTCGACGGACGGTTGCTGGCGATCGCCGCCACCGACCTGCTGCCCAACGGTCTGTCGGCGGTCTACACCTTCTACGAGCCCGCCGAAGAACGCCGCAGCCTGGGGCGTTACGCCATCCTCTGGCAAATCGCCGAGGCCCGGCGCTTGGGGCTGGACGCGGTGTACCTGGGCTACTGGATCAAAAACTGCAAAAAAATGAGTTACAAGACCCAATATCGCCCCATCGAGCTGCTGGTTAACCAGCGCTGGGTCGTTCTGAACTAGAGCACACCCTTAAACCCCTTGGCTTGACCCCCACTTTTCGGGCACAATGCACGCCGCTTTTGCCTGGCGCAGTTGCACCGGGCCATTCACTGGACACCGAGGGCTTTACTGCATGTCGAAAGAAGACAGCTTCGAAATGGAAGGCACTGTCGTCGACACCCTGCCCAACACCATGTTTCGCGTGGAGTTGGAAAATGGGCACGTCGTAACCGCGCATATTTCCGGCAAGATGCGCAAGAACTACATCCGTATTCTTACCGGTGACAAAGTGCGCGTCGAGCTGACGCCCTATGACCTGAGCAAAGGGCGCATCACTTACCGCGCTCGCTAATCAGGTCAATACAAAACGCCCGGCATAATTGCCGGGCGTTTTTGTTTGCCTGCGATTTAGCTGCCGCGCACTGCCCTTGTAGGAGCTGCCGAAGGCTGCGATCTTTTGATCTAAAAAACAAAGTCAAAAGATCGCAGCCTTCGGCAGCTCCTACAGGGCACCGGTGAATATGACAGACAGCAAAAAGGCGCCATTCGGCGCCTTCTTGCTTTATTGCGGTTTAACGTCAGGCCATTTCAGCCGTGGTCTCGAACTCGAAGGTCAGCTCGCCGTCCTTGATGTCGATGTGTACCACACCACCATGTTCGGCCAGTTCGCCAAAGAGAATCTCCTCCGCCAATGGACGCTTGATCTTGTCCTGAATCAGCCGAGCCATAGGTCGAGCACCCATTGCCGAGTCGTAACCACCGGCCGCCAGCCAGCTGCGAGCCGCATCGGTGACTTCCAGCAACACACGCTTGTCTTCCAGCTGCGCCTGAAGCTCGGTAAGGAACTTGTCCACCACGCTTTTGATGACCTCATGGCTGAGGCGACCAAACTGGATAATGGTGTCCAGGCGGTTGCGGAACTCCGGCGTGAAGCTCTTCTTGATCACTTCCATCGCATCGGACGAGTGGTCCTGATGGGTGAAACCGATCGAAGCACGTGCTGCGGTTTCGGCACCGGCGTTGGTCGTCATGATGACGATCACGTTACGGAAGTCCGCCTTGCGCCCGTTGTTGTCGGTCAGCGTACCGTGGTCCATGACCTGCAACAGCAGGTTGAAGACTTCCGGATGCGCCTTCTCGATTTCATCGAGCAACAGCACGCAGTGTGGCTGTTTGGTGATGGCTTCTGTCAGCAGACCGCCCTGATCGAACCCGACATAGCCCGGAGGTGCACCGATCAGACGCGATACGGTGTGACGCTCCATGTATTCGGACATGTCGAAGCGAATCAGCTCGACGCCCAACGCCTTGGCCAACTGACGCGCCGCTTCGGTTTTACCAACGCCGGTAGGCCCGGCGAACAGGAACGAACCGACAGGTTTGTCAGGCGACTTGAGGCCGGCACGGGACAGTTTGATCGCAGTCGCCAACGAGTCGATCGCGGCATCCTGACCAAACACCGTCAGCTTCAAATCACGCTCAAGGTTACGCAACAGTTCTTTGTCGGAACTGGTGACGTGCTTTGGCGGAATCCGCGCGATTTTCGCGACGATGTCCTCGACTTGCGGCACTTCGATGCGCTTCACACGCTTCTCGACCGGTTGCAGGCGCTGGTAGGCACCCGCTTCGTCGATGACGTCGATGGCCTTGTCCGGCATGTGACGGTCATTGATGTAACGCGAAGCCAGTTCGGCAGCCGCGCGCAGGGCTTCATCACTGTATTCGATATTGTGATGGCTCTCGAAACGCCCCTTCAGGCCGCGCAGAATACCGATGGTGTCTTCCACCGAAGGCTCCGACACATCGACCTTCTGGAAGCGTCGTGCCAAGGCACGATCCTTCTCGAAGATCCCGCGGAACTCCTGGAAGGTAGTCGAGCCGATGCAACGGATATCACCGGACGACAACAGTGGCTTGAGCAGGTTCGAGGCATCCATGACGCCACCGGACGCAGCACCCGCACCGATGATGGTGTGGATTTCGTCGATGAACAGGATCGCCTGCGGACGTTTTTTCAGCTCATTGAGCAACGCCTTGAAGCGTTTCTCGAAATCGCCACGATATTTGGTCCCGGCCAGCAAGGCTCCCAGATCGAGGGAATACACCACGCTGTTGGCCAGCAGGTCCGGCACCTGGTTGTCGACAATACGCTTGGCCAGGCCTTCGGCAATCGCGGTTTTACCCACGCCCGCCTCGCCCACCAGCAACGGATTGTTTTTGCGACGACGCGCCAGGATCTGGGCGACGCGCTCGACTTCCAGCTCACGTCCTACCAACGGATCGATACGCCCCTGGCGCGCGAGTTCGTTAAGGTTGCTGGCATAAGCATCCAGCGGATTGCCTGAAGAAGAAGACTCACCGCCCTCGTCATCCTGCATATCTTGCTCACCTTCAGAGTGATCGCCGTGCCCTGGCACCTTGGAGATGCCGTGGGCGATGTAGTTGACGACATCGATGCGCGCAACGCTCTGCTGTTTCAGCAGGAACACTGCCTGACTCTCTTGCTCACTGAAGATCGCGACCAGCACATTGGCGCCAGTCACTTCGCGTTTGCCCGAGCTCTGTACGTGAAACACAGCACGTTGCAGTACACGCTGGAAGCCCAGGGTTGGCTGGGTTTCGCGATCCTCGTCATGAACGGGGATCAATGGCGTGGTGGAGTCGATGAACTCCTGCAGGTCATGCTTGAGTTTGTCGAGGTTTGCACCGCACGCACGCAAAACGGTGGCGGCAGCCTCATTGTCCAATAGGGCCAGCAGAAGGTGTTCGACGGTCATGAATTCATGACGCTTCGAACGAGCCTCCTTGAAGGCAAGATTGAGGGTGACTTCGAGCTCGCGGTTTAACATAGCTTCACCTCATACCCAAGTGTCCGGCGATTAACCGTCCTTCTCGATTTCACAGAGTAGCGGATGCTGGCTTTCCCTGGCGTACTGGTTGACCTGCATGGCCTTGGTCTCGGCGATGTCGCGGGTAAACACTCCACATACTGCCCGTCCTTCTGTATGGACGGCCAGCATGACCTTGGTCGCCAGCTCGCGATTCAGGTTAAAAAACACCTCGAGCACTTCGACGACGAAATCCATCGGTGTGTAGTCATCATTAAACAAAACCACCTTGTACATCGGCGGCGCCTGTAAAGCAGGCTTGGCCTCCTGGACAGCAATGCCTGCGGAATCGTCGTCGTGTTCCTCCGGGCGATCTTTCTGGAGAGTCGGGCGATCCTGATTGAATGTTAGTCGAATCTGGCTGATTGCATGCATGGAAAGAAAGGTTCGTCAGTTGTGCAAATACAGTGGTGGGGGCGGTCCTGGAGGATTTCAACTCCGACTGCCTGTCACCTTGACTATCGGCAAAACGGTGTTACAACCAATAGAGCCCACAGTGGGTAAAAAAGGTCCGCGGAGTCAACTTTTTTCGAAGAAGTGACTGCGGATGAACTGGATGATACTCCAGTGATGGAGTCTGTTGCAGAGGGATATGGGTATGTCAGGCGTCAAGGTCAGCGGCAAGGTGAAATGGTTCAACAACGCCAAGGGTTACGGTTTTATCAATGAGGATGGCAAAAGCGAAGATCTCTTCGCCCATTACTCGGCCATTGAGATGGATGGCTATAAAACCCTGAAAGCCGGCCAGGCTGTCGTCTTCGAGATCATCCAGGGACCCAAGGGCCTGCATGCCGTCAAAATCGGTGCTCCTGTTGATATCGCGAAGGCCGCGACAGTCGCCACGCAACAGACCGAGAAGGTTTAACACCGCTCCGTCATCCAGTCATAAAAAAACCGCCCGATTCAATCGCTTGAATCGGGCGGTTTTTGTCATGCCTGCCGTTCGCTTACATGTGCGAGATCAGCGCATCGCCGAAGCCTGAAGACGAAACCAGCTTGGCGCCGTCCATCAAACGCTCGAAGTCATAGGTCACGGTCTTCGCGGAAATCGCGCCGTTGGTGCCCTTGATGATCAGGTCGGCCGCTTCGGTCCAGCCCATGTGGCGCAGCATCATTTCAGCGGACAGGATCAGCGAACCCGGATTCACCTGGTCCTTGCCGGCGTACTTCGGTGCCGTACCGTGGGTGGCTTCGAACATGGCGACGGTGTCGGACAGGTTGGCACCTGGCGCAATACCGATACCGCCCACTTCCGCCGCCAGGGCGTCGGAGAGGTAGTCGCCGTTCAGGTTCAGGGTTGCGATCACATCGTATTCGGCCGGGCGCAGCAGGATCTGCTGGAGCATGGCGTCGGCGATGGCATCCTTGACGACAACGTTCTTGCCGGTTTTCGGGTTCTTGAACTGCATCCACGGACCACCGTCGAGCAGGGTCGCGCCGAACTCTTCAGCCGCCACTTCGTAGGCCCATTCCTTGAAGGCACCTTCGGTGAACTTCATGATGTTGCCTTTGTGCACGATGGTCAGCGAATCGCGATCGTTGTCGACCACATATTGCAGGGCCTTGCGCGCCAGACGCTTGGTGCCTTGCAGGGAAACCGGCTTGACGCCGATACCGCAGTTTTCGTCGAAACGGATCTTGGTGACGCCCATTTCTTCTTTAAGGAATTTGATGACCTTGGTGGCTTCCGGCGTACCGGCCTTCCATTCGATACCGGCGTAGATGTCTTCGGAGTTCTCTCGGAAGATCGTCATGTCGACGTCGCCTGGCTTCTTGACCGGGCTAGGCACGCCTTCGAACCAGCGTACCGGACGCAGGCAGACATACAGGTCGAGTTGCTGGCGCAGCGCCACGTTGAGGGAACGGATACCGCCGCCGACCGGCGTGGTCAACGGGCCCTTGATGGAAACCACGTAATCCTTGACCGCGTCCAGGGTTTCCTGAGGCAGCCAGGTGTCCTGATCGTAAACCTGAGTCGCTTTTTCCCCGGCGTACACTTCCATCCAGGAAATCTTGCGCTCGCCGCCGTAAGCCTTTTTCACAGCAGCATCGACAACCTTGATCATGACCGGACTGATGTCGACACCAATGCCGTCGCCTTCGATGAAGGGAATGATCGGGTTATTAGGAACATTGAGAGAATGGTCTGCATTGACGGTGATTTTGTCGCCGACGGCTGGAACCTGAATCTTCTTGTAACCCATGCTGAACTCCATTGATTGGATTGAACATCTGGCTTGGTTCGAGCGTAACCCAGTTGAATCGGCGCGCAAACCCTATGTTCTATCCATATGCCGCAAAGCCATACAACTGGCGCGCTACAAGCCTGAAAGCAAAGGGAAAAGCGCCAAAATCAAGCACGACGAATGACACCACGCCGCACTCGCCCCTGCGACCTTTAGACCAATGGACGAGAATCGTTGCGTATGAACCATCGGCAGATTGCCAGCTACCTATGTATAATGCCGCCGCTGACCAAAGGGTCACGACGACTGGAAGGCTCTACGATGAGACTTTCAGCCCGACAGGCCGGCCTGTTACCGCAGACCGGCTGCTTGACGCCCTACTGATGCACCCAACATCACAGCAACGAAATCTCGATATTCGGCTCATGGATGACTTTGAACGAACGCGCTTACCCGGCGCCCCTCGAGTTTCTGCGCACGCTTTAGCAAAGAAGAGAGAGTTAATCCGAATATGCCCACCCGCTCGAAGATCATCTATACCTTCACCGACGAAGCTCCAGCCCTCGCCACCTATTCACTGTTGCCTATCGTAGAGGCGTTCACCGCCTCGGCTGATATCGCCGTTGAAACCCGCGATATCTCTCTTGCAGGGCGCATCCTGGCCAGCTTCCCCGAGCAACTGGGCGACAAAGCCGTAGCCGACCACCTCGCCGAACTGGGCGACCTGGCCGTTACGCCTGAAGCCAACATCATCAAACTGCCGAACATCAGCGCCTCGGTTCCGCAACTGCAAGCCGCGATCAAAGAACTGCAAGCCCAGGGCTACGCGCTGCCGGACTACCCGGAAACCGTGACCAGCGACGCCGACAAAGAAGCCAAGGCCCGCTACGACAAGATCAAGGGCAGCGCCGTGAACCCGGTTCTGCGTGAAGGCAACTCCGATCGTCGCGCGCCGCTGTCGGTGAAGAACTACGCTCGCAAGCACCCGCACAAAATGGGCGCCTGGGCTGCGGACTCCAAGTCCCACGTTGCGCACATGAGCAACGGTGACTTCTACGGCAGCGAAAAAGCCGCCCTGATCGACGCCGCCGGCGCCGTGAAAATCGAACTGATCGCTCAAGACGGCACCACCACCGTCCTGAAAGAAAAAACCAGCGTTCAGGCTGGCGAGATCCTCGATTGCGCGGTCATGAGCAAAAACGCTCTGCGTGCTTTCATTGCCGCTGAAATCGAAAGCGCCAAGGCACAAGGCGTACTGCTGTCGGTTCACCTGAAAGCGACCATGATGAAGGTCTCCGACCCGATCATGTTCGGCCAGATCGTTGCCGAGTTCTATAAAGACGCACTGGCCAAGCACGCTGACGTGCTGGCACAGATCGGCTTCAACCTGAACAACGGCATCGGCGACCTGTACGCTCGCATCAAGGCCCTGCCGGCCGAACAGCAAGCTGCCATCGAAGCTGATATTCAAGCGGTCTACGCCGCTCGCCCATCGCTGGCGATGGTCAACTCCGACAAAGGCATCACCAACCTGCACGTGCCGAGCGACGTCATCGTCGACGCCTCGATGCCGGCCATGATCCGTGACTCCGGCAAGATGTGGGGCACCGACGGCCAGCTGCACGACACCAAGGCTGTGATCCCGGATCGCTGCTACGCGACCATCTACCAGGCAGTGATCGAAGACTGCAAGGCAAACGGCGCGTTCGATCCAACCACCATGGGCAGCGTGCCAAACGTTGGCCTGATGGCGAAAAAAGCCGAAGAGTACGGCTCCCACGACAAGACTTTCCAGATCAAGACCAACGGTGTTGTCCGCGTGACCGACACCAATGGCACCTTGCTGCTGGAACAGTCGGTTGAAGCCGGCGACATCTTCCGCATGTGCCAGACCAAAGACGCGCCGATCCAGGACTGGGTCAAACTGGCCGTCAACCGTGCTCGCGCCAGCAGCACTCCGGCGATTTTTTGGCTGGACCCGATGCGCGCCCACGACGGCGTAGTGATCGAAAAAGTTCAGGCTTACCTGAAGGATCACGACACTGCCGGTCTGGACATCCAGATCATGGCGCCAGTCGATGCAATGAAATTCACCCTGCAACGCACCCGCGAAGGCAAGGACACCATCTCGGTGACCGGCAACGTACTGCGTGACTACCTGACCGACCTGTTCCCGATCATGGAACTGGGCACCAGCGCCAAGATGCTGTCGATCGTGCCGTTGATGAATGGCGGTGGCCTGTTCGAAACCGGCGCCGGCGGTTCGGCTCCGAAGCACGTTCAGCAGCTGCTGGAAGAAAACTTCCTGCGCTGGGATTCGCTGGGTGAGTTCCTGGCCCTGGCCGCGTCCCTGGAACACCTGGGCGTGACCTACAACAATCCAAAGGCGCTGGTTCTGGCCAAGACCCTGGACCAGGCCACCGGCCAGTTCCTGGACAACAACAAGTCGCCATCGCGCAAAGTCGGCAACATCGACAACCGCGGCAGCCACTTCTACCTGGCGCTGTACTGGGCTCAAGCCCTGGCTGCCCAGACCGAAGACACTGCCCTGCAAGCGCAGTTCGCGACCCTGGCCAAAACCCTGACCGAGAACGAGGCGACCATCGTTGCCGAGCTCAACGCCGTTCAGGGCAAGCCAGTCGACATCGGCGGTTACTACCACGCCAGTGCCGAGCTGATCAGCAAGGCCATGCGCCCAAGCGCCACACTCAACGCGGCGATTGCTGCGCTGGTGTAAGGTTGTAATGCTGTAAAGAAGCCCCGGCCCAGTGCCGGGGTTTCTGTTTGTGGTACTTATTGATCAACACAAACCCCTGTGGGAGCTGGCTTGCCAGCGATGGCGGCTTATCATTCGCCACTGATGCTGACTGACCCACCGCAATCGCTGGCAAGCCAGCTCCCACAGGGTGCGTATTGCAATCTCAACAATCGAGGGAAGCTTCATGGACTGGAAACCCCACATCACCGTCGCCACCATCGTCGAAGACAATGGCCGCTTCCTGATGGTCGAAGAACACAAGGCCGGTCGCAACGTACTCAACCAGCCCGCCGGTCATCTCGACCCAAACGAAACCCTCACCGAAGCCGCCGTGCGCGAAACCCTCGAAGAAACCGGCTGGGACGTCGAACCCACCGGCGTTCTGGGCATTTACCTGTACACCGCCCCGAGCAACGGCGTGACCTACCAACGGATCTGCTTCATCGCCAAACCGCTGAAACATCACCCGAATTATCAACTGGACGACGGCATCGTCGGCGCCAAGTGGTTGACCCGCGACGAATTAATCGAGCAGCGCGACAACTGGCGCAGCGAGTTGATCATCCGTTGCATCGACGACTACCTGGCTGGCAATCACTTCAGCCTCGAATTGATCCGTCCTTCTCTTTAGCCTTGTGCGCTTCAGCCTGCTAGAATCGCGTCCTTTTTCAAGACACTCATTGAATCCCTATGCGTGATCCAGCCCCTTCTGACACACAAAAGAAGCGCGTCATTGTCGGTATGTCCGGCGGCGTGGACTCTTCCGTTTCCGCCCTCCTGCTGATCGAGCAGGGTTATGAGGTGGAAGGCCTGTTCATGAAGAACTGGGAAGAAGACGATGGAACGGAATACTGCACCGCCATGGACGACCTGGCGGACGCCCAGGCCGTGTGCGACAAGATTGGCATCAAGCTGCACACCGCCAACTTCGCTGCCGAGTACTGGGACAACGTGTTCGAGCATTTCCTCGCCGAATACAAGGCCGGACGCACGCCGAACCCGGACATCCTGTGCAACCGCGAGATCAAGTTCAAGGCGTTCCTCGACTACGCCATGATGCTCGGTGCCGACCTGATCGCCACCGGTCACTACGTGCGTCGCCGCGACATCGATGGCCGCACCGAACTGCTCAAGGGCCTGGACCCGAACAAGGACCAGAGCTACTTCCTGCACGCTGTCGGCGGTGAACAGATCGCCAAGACCCTGTTCCCGGTCGGCGAGCTGGAAAAACCGCAAGTACGCGCGATTGCCGAAAAATACGAACTGGCGACCGCGAAGAAAAAGGATTCCACCGGGATCTGCTTCATCGGCGAACGTCGCTTCAGCGACTTCCTCAAGCAGTACCTGCCGGCGCAACCGGGCGAGATCAAGACCACCGAAGGCGAGATCATCGGCCGTCACCACGGCTTGATGTACCACACCATCGGCCAGCGTCAGGGCCTGGGCATCGGCGGCCTGAAAGACGCCAGCGACGAGCCGTGGTACGTGCTGATCAAGGATCTGGAGCGCAACGAGCTGATCGTCGGCCAGGGCAACGACCACCCGTGGCTGTTCTCCCGCGCCCTGCTCGCTTCGGACATCTATTGGGTCAACCCGATCGACCTGACTGAGCCGCGCAAGCTGACCGCCAAGGTCCGTTATCGCCAGAGCGACCAGCCTTGCACGCTGGAGAAGACCGCCACCGGCTACCGCGCAACCTTCGATGACCCGCAACGCGCGGTCACTCCAGGTCAGTCCGTGGTGTTCTACGACGGCGAAATCTGCCTCGGCGGCGGCGTCATTGAAGTTGCAGAGCCGTGGACCAGCAAAGGCGCTCTTCAAGGCGAGCAGCAATGACCCCCACTCAGGAGCAACTGACCGCGCTGGGCGGCGTATTCCTCGCCGCCGTGCTGGTGGACAAGATTGCCAAGACCGGCCAGACCAACGAAGCCGGCCTGACCTGCATGCTCGGCAGCCTGCTGATCCGCGACCCCAAGGACACTCTGGAAGTCTATGGTGGCGACGACATCAATCTGCGCGAAGGCTATCGCGCCTTGGTCGGCGCTCTCGAGCGCGACCCGAGCGCCCTGCAGCGCGAGCCGCTGCGCTATGCGCTGGCCATGCTCGGCCTTGAGCGTCAGTTGGCCAAGCGTAGCGACATGCTGGACGTGATCGGCAAGCGTCTGCCGCAGATTCAGTCCCAGGTTGAACACTTCGGCCCGGCCCACGAAAACGTGATCGCCGCCTGCGGTGCGCTGTATCAGGACACCTTGAGTACCCTGCGCCAACGCATCCAGGTGCATGGCGACATGCGCAACCTGCAACAGCCGAGCAACGCCTCGAAAATCCGCGCCCTGTTGCTGGCCGGTATTCGTTCGGCACGCCTGTGGCGGCAATTGGGCGGTCATCGCTGGCAGTTGGTGGTCAGCCGCCGCAAATTGCTGAAAGAGCTTTACCCGTTGATGCGTAACGAATAACTCGCATCGACAGCACCGAACCTAGCAATACGCGTAATACGCCGGTCAGTTGGCGACGGACCGGCGGATTTTTTCATGTATGATACGCGCCCCATTTCGTTGCCCGACTGTCCGAGAACACCCCATGCAGCTTTCTTCGCTCACTGCGGTTTCCCCTGTTGACGGCCGCTACGCCGGCAAAACCCAGGCCCTGCGCCCAATTTTCAGCGAGTACGGCCTGATCCGTGCCCGCGTTCTGGTTGAAGTGCGCTGGCTCCAGCGCCTGGCCGCTCACCCTGCCATCAGCGAAGTGCCGGCGTTCTCCGCCGAAGCCAACGCTGTGCTCAACACCCTGGCGGAAAATTTCTCTCTGGAGCACGCCGAGCGCGTCAAAGAGATCGAGCGCACCACCAACCACGACGTCAAAGCCATCGAATACCTGCTCAAAGAGCAAGCGGCCAAGCTGCCGGAACTGGCCAAGGTCAGCGAGTTCATCCACTTTGCCTGCACCAGCGAGGACATCAACAACCTGTCCCACGCCCTGATGCTGCGCGAAGGCCGTGATGACGTGATGCTGCCGCTGATGCGTCAGACCGCCAACGCCATCCGCGAACTGGCCATCCGTTTCGCCGACGTGCCGATGCTGTCGCGTACCCACGGTCAACCGGCCTCGCCGACCACCCTGGGCAAAGAACTGGCCAACGTGGTTTACCGTCTGGAGCGCCAGATCGCTCAAGTCGCTGCCGTTCCGCTGCTGGGCAAGATCAACGGCGCTGTCGGCAACTACAACGCTCACCTGTCGGCCTACCCTGAGATCGACTGGGAAGCCAACGCCCGCGCCTTCATCGAAGACGAGCTGGGTCTGGGTTTCAACCCGTACACCACGCAGATCGAACCGCACGACTACATTGCCGAGCTGTTCGACGCGATCGCCCGCTTCAACACGATCCTGATCGACTTCGACCGCGACATCTGGGGCTACATCTCCCTGGGCTATTTCAAGCAGCGCACCATCGCCGGCGAAATCGGTTCGTCGACCATGCCGCACAAGGTCAACCCGATCGACTTCGAAAACTCCGAAGGCAACCTGGGCATCGCCAACGCACTGTTCCAGCACCTGGCGAGCAAACTGCCGATCTCCCGCTGGCAGCGCGACCTGACTGACTCCACCGTACTGCGCAACCTCGGTGTCGGCTTCGCCCACAGCGTGATCGCATACGAAGCCAGCCTGAAAGGCATCAGCAAACTGGAGCTCAACGAGCAGAAGATTGCCGCTGACCTGGACGCTTGCTGGGAAGTTTTGGCCGAGCCGATCCAGACCGTGATGCGTCGCTACAACATCGAAAACCCGTACGAAAAACTGAAAGAACTGACCCGCGGCAAGGGCATCAGCCCTGAAGCACTGCAGACTTTCATTGACGGCCTGGACATGCCCGCCGCCGCCAAGGCCGAGCTGAAACTGCTCACCCCGGCCAACTACATCGGTAACGCTGTAGAGCAAGCCAAACGCATCTGATCGACCGCTTGACCCTTTTAAGACGCCCGGCAGCGCCGGGCGTTTTTATTCCCGTATGAAAAGTGCTTTTTTTCAATAGGTTACACATGAATCCTGACATCCCTCTTCAACTTCTGGGCGGCATCACGGCACGGGAATTCCTGCGCGACTACTGGCAGAAAAAACCGCTGCTGATCCGTCAGGCGATTCCTGATTTCGAAAGCCCGATCGACGCCGACGAACTGGCCGGCCTGGCGCTGGAAGAAGAAGTCGAATCGCGCCTGATCATCGAGAACGGCGAGCGTCCTTGGGAATTGCGTCGCGGCCCGTTTGCCGAAGACGAATTCAGCAAACTGCCTGAGCGTGACTGGACCTTGCTGGTTCAAGCCGTCGACCAGTTCGTACCGGAAGTCAGCGAACTGCTGGAGCACTTCCGCTTCCTGCCGAGCTGGCGCATCGACGACGTGATGATCAGCTTCGCCGCCCCGGGTGGCAGCGTTGGTCCGCACTTCGACAACTACGACGTATTCCTGCTGCAAGGCCATGGCAAGCGCAACTGGAAGATCGGCCAGATGTGCGACTCCGAAAGCCCGCTGCTGCAACACGCCGACCTGCGCATTCTCGCCGACTTCGAAGCGACCGATGAGTGGGTTCTGGAACCGGGCGACATGCTGTACCTGCCGCCGCGTCTGGCCCACTGCGGCGTGGCTGTCGATGACTGCCTGACTTACTCGGTCGGCTTCCGCGCACCGAGCGCCGCTGAAGTGCTGACCCACTTCACCGACTTCCTCAGCCAGTTCCTGCCGGACGAAGAGCGTTACACCGACGCCGACGCCCTGCCTGCGGCCGATCCGCACCAGATTCAGCACGACGCCCTTGATCGCCTGAAAAACCTGCTCGCCGAACACATGAGCGACGAGCGTTTGCTGCTGACCTGGTTCGGCCAGTTCATGACCGAGCCGCGCTACCCGGAACTGGTAGTCGGCCCGGAAGACCTCGCAGAAGACGACGTCCTCAGCGCGCTGGAGCAAGGCGCGGTGCTGATCCGCAACCCGAGCGCGCGCCTGGCCTGGTCCGAAGTCGACGACGACCTGCTGCTGTTCGCCAGCGGCCAGAGCCGTTATCTGCCGGGCAAACTGCGCGAGCTGCTGAAGATGATCTGCGCCGCCGACGCGCTGCACGTCGACAACCTCGGCGAATGGCTGAGCGACGAAGACGGTCGTGGCCTGCTGTGCGAACTGGTCAAGCAAGGTAGCCTGGGGTTCGCCGATGAATAAGATTCACGTACGTGTCGCAGACTGGCAAAAGGACAACGCCGAGATCCGGCGCATTCGTGAGACGGTGTTCGTCGCCGAGCAATGCGTTCCACCTGAACTGGAATGGGACGCCGATGACGCATCGGCCGTGCATTTCCTCGCGCTCGAAGGCGACTTTCCGATTGGCACCGCGCGCCTGCTGCCCGACGGACACGTTGGCCGGGTGTCGGTACTCAAGGACTGGCGAGGCCTGAAGGTCGGCGATGCATTGATGCAAGCAGTGATCGGTGAAGCCGAAGAGCGCGGGCTGAAGCAACAAATGCTCAGCGCTCAGGTTCAGGCCAAGGCGTTTTATGAGCGCCTGGGCTTCAGCATGGTCAGTGAGGAGTTCCTGGAAGCAGGGATTCCGCATGTGGATATGGTTCGCCACAGTTAAGATCAAAAGATCGCAGCCTGCGGCAGCTCCTACAGAGTTTTACGTCCTCCTGTAGGAGCTGCCGCAGGCTGCGATCTTTTTTGCAGCACACCACAAAACGCCCCGACATCACGCGATGCCGGGGCGTTTTGCTGTCTACCATTCAACTTGCCCCTCCTCGGGCCGACAAACTGGCAATATCAACACTTTGAAGTTGGCGGAGATAACGGATATGTCCCTACGCACCTTGCTCACCACGCTGCTGGTGAGCTGCAGTTTTTCGGTCATGGCAGCCACTGAAATCGTGCCTTTGAATTACCACACCAGTGCGGACATGCTGCCCGTGGCGCAGGATTTCATCGGCAAGGAAGGCACCGTCAGCGCCTATGGCAATCAGCTCATCGTCAACGCTGATCAACGCAAAATCGACGAACTTAAGGCCTTGATTGGCCAACTCGATACTGCGCCAAAACGCCTGCTGATCACCGTCGATACCAACGAAAACAACTTCCAGGGCGATCAGGGTTACTCGGTGAACGGTGCAAAGCCCAGCCAGACCCGCATCATCAATCGCAGTACCGATAGCCGCGACGGCGGCATTCAGCAAGTCCAGGCGACTGACGGCATGCCAGCACTGATCCAGGTCGGCCAGAGCGTGCCGCTGACCAGCACCCAGACCGATTCCTATGGCGACCTGCGCAGCCAGACCGAGTATCGCAACGTCACTCAGGGTTTCTACGTCACGGCCAACGTCACCGGCGAGATCGTTCATCTGTCGATCAGTACCAACCGTGACCGCATGAGCCAGGAACGTCCCGATGTAGTGAACGTGCAAAGTACCGACACAACCGTCACTGGTCGCCTCGGCGAATGGATCCTGCTGGCCGGTACCAACGGCCAGACACAAGCCGATAAACAGGGCGTGGCCCGCAGTTACTCGACTCAGAGCCGTAACGATATGACCTTGCGGGTGAAGGTCGACACTTTGGACTAAGGCACCGAAAACTGACTGACGAGTCGTATTAGACCAAAGATGTAGTGCTTGAAAAAAAGCACTACAAAACGTTTGACGAGCCAAAAAAGCGAAGGCATGATGGCCTCGCTCCCGCTAATCAGGGGCCCTGGCAAGGGCCTTCGAGGCGATGTTCGCACCTACCCCGCGAACCGCTTCGTGTCTGTACCGCCCACAAGGTGTGTTTGACGAGGTTGCCGACTGGAACGAAGTTGTCCCGAGGGACGGAAGCGTATTTAGGTAAACCCGGCATCACACTGAAGTTCGTATAAAGGCCCACGACGCCCGAATGCGCCCGCCAGTTCGCCCTTACCTGCTCACTTCCCCTCGAGCCCATCGTTCATCCCGTCGCCATCCCCGCCGAATCCGACTTGACCGCCTAAGCTTCTGGTCAGCGAGCGCAGGAATTTTCCACCGCAGAACAACTTTTCATAAAGACGCGACGAGGTTTATCTCCCATGGCACTGACACGCGAACAGCAAATTGCAGCCCTCGAAAAAGACTGGGCTGAAAACCCGCGCTGGAAAGGCGTGACACGCACTTACTCCGCTGCTGACGTCGTCCGCCTGCGTGGCTCGGTTCAACCTGAGCACACCTTTGCAAAAATGGGCGCCGAGAAGCTGTGGAACCTGGTTACCCAGGGTGCCAAGCCAGCCTTCCGTCCTGAGAAAGATTTCGTCAACTGCATGGGCGCCCTGACCGGCGGCCAGGCTGTGCAACAAGTCAAAGCCGGTATCCAGGCGATCTACCTGTCGGGCTGGCAAGTGGCTGCGGACAACAACTCCGCCGAATCGATGTACCCGGACCAGTCGCTGTACCCGGTGGACTCGGTTCCAACCGTGGTCAAGCGCATCAACAACTCGTTCCGTCGTGCCGACCAGATCCAGTGGAAAGCCGGCAAGAACCCGGGCGACGACGGCTACATCGACTACTTCGCGCCAATCGTTGCGGACGCTGAAGCCGGTTTCGGCGGCGTACTGAACGCTTACGAGCTGATGAAGAGCATGATCGAAGCAGGCGCCGCCGGCGTTCACTTCGAAGACCAACTGGCTTCCGTGAAGAAATGCGGCCACATGGGCGGCAAAGTACTGGTTCCAACCCAGGAAGCCGTACAGAAGCTGACCGCTGCTCGTCTGGCTGCTGACGTTGCCGGTACTCCGACCATCATCCTGGCCCGTACCGACGCAAACGCCGCTGACCTGCTGACTTCGGACTGCGACCCGTACGACCAGCCATTCGTGACTGGCGAACGTACCCAGGAAGGTTTCTACAAAGTGCGCGCCGGCCTGGACCAGGCTATCGCTCGCGGCCTGGCTTACGCTCCGTACGCCGACCTGATCTGGTGCGAAACCGCCAAGCCGGACCTGGACGAAGCTCGTCGCTTCGCTGAAGCGATCAAGAAGGAATACCCGGACCAACTGCTGTCGTACAACTGCTCGCCTTCCTTCAACTGGAAGAAAAACCTGGACGACGCGACCATCGCCAAGTTCCAGCGCGAACTGTCTGCCATGGGTTACAAGCACCAGTTCATCACCCTGGCCGGCATTCACAACATGTGGCACAGCATGTTCAACCTGGCGCACGACTACGCCCGCAACGACATGACTGCCTACGTGAAGCTGCAAGAGCAGGAATTCGCTGACGCTTCGAAAGGCTACACCTTCGTGGCTCACCAGCAGGAAGTGGGCACCGGCTACTTCGACGACATGACCACCGTGATCCAGGGTGGCTCGTCTTCGGTTACCGCACTGACCGGTTCGACTGAAGAAGAACAGTTCCACTGATCTGCTTCACCTGAGCAAACGGCCGTTGCGGACCGATTAGAAACCGCGACGCCGCACATCTGACGCCCCGATTGGTTCGGGGCGTTTTTTTTGCGTGCGATTTACCAAACACCACAAAACCCTGTAGGAGCTGTCGAGTGAAACGAGGCCGCGATCTTTTGATCTTGCCTTTGAAAGATCGCAGCCTCGTTTCACTCGACAGCTCCTACAAGGGTCCGTGACAACCGGCAAAAAAATTGATCCAGCGCGGCATCGACGTGAGAAAAATCCGCTAAAACACGCCCCGCCGCTACTTGCAGTAACGCGCATATAAGGCAACTTCCGGCGCACTTGCCGAATAAACAGTTTAAAAACCGAGCCAAATAATATTGATTATCATTTAGCTGCAACTATGTTCCTTACATTCCCTACAAAACATAATTGACGAAATGCCGGCTAATGCCCACGGGCCAAGGGTTACAGGGCTTTGAGGGTACGTAATGTCCTTATTCCTATAAATAATTTCGCTACAGGAATTTTACTTGCCGGGTGTTTAGCCATAAAATCAGCGGGATTGATTGCTGCGACACATCGTCACTGCTTTGTTCTTTTTCAAGCTCAGAGACCTTTGCTCTCTGTTAAGGATTACCAGCATGCCCGAAGCGACAGGACTCATGGCCCACAACTGGGGCTTTGCCATTTTCCTTCTAGGCGTCATCGGCCTCTGTGCCTTTATGCTGGGCGTCTCCAGCCTCCTCGGGTCAAAAGCCTGGGGCCGCAGCAAAAACGAACCGTTCGAGTCCGGCATGCTACCTACAGGTGGCGCCCGCTTGCGGCTCTCAGCCAAATTCTATCTGGTCGCGATGTTGTTCGTGATCTTCGATATCGAAGCCCTCTTTCTCTTTGCATGGTCTGTGTCCGTCCGCGAAAGCGGCTGGACCGGATTCGTCGAAGCTCTCGTTTTCATAGCAATTCTGTTGGCAGGTCTTGTCTACCTATTCCGAGTGGGCGCCCTTGACTGGGCTCCGGAAGCTCGGCGCAAGCGGCAAGCGAAGCTGAAACAATGAGGCTTTGGCAATGCAATACAATCTCACCAGGATCGACCCCGATGCTCCTAACGAGCAGTATCCGATTGGCCAACGGGAAACCGTTTCCGATCCGTTAGAAGATCAAGTCCACAAAAACATTTTCATGGGCAAGCTCGAAGACGTGCTTAACGGCACGATCAACTGGGGGCGCAAGAACTCCCTGTGGCCGTATAACTTCGGTCTTTCGTGCTGCTATGTGGAAATGACCACCGCCTTCACGGCGCCCCACGACATCGCGCGCTTTGGCGCCGAGGTTATCCGGGCATCGCCGCGTCAGGCGGATTTCATGGTTATCGCCGGTACCTGCTTCATCAAGATGGCGCCGATCATTCAGCGTCTCTACGAGCAAATGCTCGAACCTAAATGGGTCATTTCCATGGGTTCGTGCGCCAACTCCGGTGGCATGTACGACATCTACTCTGTCGTTCAAGGGGTGGACAAGTTCCTGCCCGTGGACGTCTACGTACCTGGCTGCCCGCCCCGTCCAGAAGCTTTTCTGCAAGGCTTGATGCTGTTGCAGGAGTCGATTGGCCAGGAGCGTCGCCCGCTTTCCTGGGTCGTTGGCGATCAAGGCGTGTATCGCGCCGAGATGCCTTCCGAAAAGGAAAAGCGCCGCGAACAGCGAATCGCAGTCACCAACCTGCGCAGCCCCGACGAAGTCTGATCCAGATCTGCTTCTTTAATAGAACGAGAAACTGGCTTCATTCTTTACGTTGACCGAAAGCGATAAAATAACCATGACTACAGGCAGTGCTCTGTACATCCCGCCTTACAAGGCAGACGACCAGGATGTGGTCGTCGAACTGAACAACCGTTTTGGCCCCGAGGCGTTCACCGCCCAGGCTACCCGCACCGGCATGCCGGTGCTTTGGGTTGCCCGCGCCAAACTCGTCGAAGTCCTGACTTTCCTGCGCAACCTGCCCAAGCCGTACGTCATGCTCTATGACCTGCACGGCGTGGACGAGCGTCTGCGCACCAAGCGTCAAGGGTTGCCGAACGGCGTCGACTTCTCTGTGTTCTATCACTTGATGTCGATCGAACGTAATAGTGACGTCATGATCAAAGTCGCCTTGTCCGAGAGCGACCTCAGCCTGCCGACCGTCACCAGCATCTGGCCGAACGCCAACTGGTACGAGCGTGAAGTCTGGGACATGTACGGCATCGACTTCAAAGGCCACCCGCACCTGACGCGCATCATGATGCCGCCGACGTGGGAAGGTCACCCGCTGCGCAAGGACTTCCCGGCGCGCGCCACCGAGTTCGACCCGTTCACCCTGAACCTGGCCAAGCAGCAGCTCGAGGAAGAGTCCGCGCGCTTCAAGCCGGAAGACTGGGGCATGAAACGTTCCGGCCCGAACGAGGACTACATGTTCCTCAACCTCGGCCCGAACCACCCTTCGGCGCACGGTGCGTTCCGCATCATCCTGCAGCTGGACGGTGAAGAGATCGTCGACTGCGTACCGGACGTCGGCTACCACCACCGTGGTGCCGAGAAGATGGCCGAGCGTCAGTCCTGGCACAGCTTCATCCCGTACACCGACCGTATCGACTACCTCGGCGGCGTGATGAACAACCTGCCGTACGTGCTCTCGGTCGAGAAGCTGGCCGGCATCAAGGTGCCAGAGAAGGTCGACGTCATCCGCATCATGATGGCCGAGTTCTTCCGGATCACCAGCCACCTGCTGTTCCTGGGTACCTATATCCAGGACGTCGGCGCCATGACCCCGGTGTTCTTCACCTTTACCGACCGTCAGCGCGCGTACACGGTGATCGAAGCCATTACCGGTTTCCGTCTGCACCCGGCCTGGTACCGCATCGGTGGCGTCGCCCACGACCTGCCGCGCGGCTGGGAAAAACTGGTTAAAGATTTCGTCGAGTGGATGCCCAAGCGTCTGGACGAATACCAGAAAGCCGCACTGGACAACAGCATCCTGCGTGGCCGGACCATCGGCGTCGCCGACTACAACACCAAGCAAGCCCTGGAATGGGGTGTCACTGGTGCTGGCCTGCGTTCGACCGGTTGCGATTTCGACCTGCGTAAAGCGCGCCCTTACTCGGGCTACGAGAACTTCGAGTTCGAAGTGCCGCTGGCGGCCAATGGCGATGCCTACGACCGCTGCATCGTGCGCGTCGAGGAGATGCGCCAGAGCATCAAGATCATCGAGCAGTGCATGCGCAACATGCCGGAAGGCCCGTACAAGGCGGATCACCCGCTGACCACGCCGCCGCCGAAAGAGCGCACCCTGCAGCACATCGAGACCTTGATCACGCACTTCCTGCAAGTTTCGTGGGGCCCGGTCATGCCGGCCAACGAATCCTTCCAGATGATCGAAGCGACCAAGGGCATCAACAGTTATTACCTGACGAGCGATGGCGGCACCATGAGCTACCGCACCCGGATTCGTACCCCAAGCTTCCCGCACCTGCAGCAGATCCCTTCGGTGATCAAAGGCAGCATGGTCGCGGACTTGATCGCGTACCTGGGTAGTATCGATTTCGTTATGGCCGACGTGGACCGCTAAGCATGAACAGCACGCTTATCCAGACAGACCGTTTCGCCCTGAGCGAAACCGAGCGCTCGGCCATCGAGCACGAGCTGCATCACTACGAAGACCCGCGCGCGGCGTCGATCGAAGCCCTGAAGATCGTCCAGAAGGAACGTGGCTGGGTGCCGGATGGCGCCCTGTACGCCATCGGCGAGATCCTCGGCATCCCGGCCAGCGACGTTGAAGGCGTGGCGACTTTCTATAGCCAGATTTTCCGTCAACCGGTCGGCCGTCACATCATTCGCGTCTGCGACAGTATGGTCTGCTACATCGGCGGCCACGAGTCGGTGGTCAGCGAAATCCAGAGCAAACTCGGCATCGGCCTGGGTCAGACCACCACCGACGGTCGTTTCACCCTGCTGCCGGTCTGCTGCCTCGGCAACTGCGACAAGGCGCCGGCGTTGATGATCGACGACGACACTTTCGGTGATGTGCAGCCAGCAGGCGTTGCCAAATTGCTCGAGGGCTACGTATGACCCTGACTTCTTTCGGTCCAGCCAACCGCATCAAGCGTTCGGCCGAGACTCACCCGCTCACCTGGCGTCTGCGTGACGACGGCGAAGCCGTATGGCTCGACGAGTACCAGGCCAAGAACGGTTACGCGGCTGCGCGCAAAGCCTTCGCCGACATGGCTCAGGACGACATCGTCCAGACCGTGAAAGACGCCGGCCTTAAAGGCCGCGGTGGTGCAGGCTTCCCCACTGGCGTGAAGTGGGGCCTGATGCCCAAGGACGAATCCATCAACATCCGCTACCTGCTGTGCAACGCGGATGAAATGGAGCCGAACACCTGGAAAGACCGCATGCTGATGGAGCAACTGCCCCATCTGCTGATCGAAGGCATGCTGATCAGTGCCCGCGCACTGAAAACCTACCGTGGCTACATCTTCCTGCGTGGCGAATACACCACCGCCGCCAAGCACCTCAACCGTGCCGTGGAAGAAGCCAAGGCAGCGGGCCTGCTGGGCAAGAACATCCTGGGCAGCGGCTTCGATTTCGAGCTGTTCGTCCACACCGGCGCCGGGCGTTACATCTGCGGTGAAGAAACCGCACTGATCAACTCCCTCGAAGGCCGCCGCGCCAACCCGCGCTCCAAGCCGCCCTTCCCTGCCGCCGTTGGCGTGTGGGGCAAGCCGACTTGCGTGAACAACGTTGAAACCCTGTGCAACGTGCCGGCGATCATTGCCGACGGCGTGGACTGGTACAAATCGTTGGCCCGCGAAGGCAGCGAAGACATGGGCACCAAGCTCATGGGCTTCTCCGGCAAAGTGAAGAACCCGGGCCTGTGGGAACTGCCGTTCGGCGTCACCGGTCGCGAGCTGTTCGAAGACTACGCCGGTGGGATGCGCGACGGTTACAAGCTCAAGTGCTGGCAGCCTGGCGGCGCCGGTACCGGTTTCCTGTTGCCGGAACACCTGGACGCACAAATGTACGCCGGCGGCATCGCCAAAGTGGGCACCCGTATGGGTACCGGCCTGGCCATGGCGGTGGACGACAGCGTCAACATGGTGTCCCTGCTGCGCAACATGGAGCAGTTCTTCGCCCGCGAGTCCTGTGGTTTCTGCACCCCGTGCCGCGATGGTTTGCCATGGAGCGTCAAGCTCCTGATGGCCATCGAGAACGGCGAAGGTCAGCCAGGCGACATCGAGACCCTGCTGGGTCTGGTCGGTTTCCTCGGCCCAGGCAAGACCTTCTGTGCTCACGCACCGGGCGCCGTGGAGCCGTTGGGCAGCGCAATCAAATACTTCCGTCCAGAGTTCGAAGCCGGTATCGCGCCTGTCAGCGCCGCCGTCCCGCCTCTGGCAAGGCCGATCGTAGTCGGCGCGTAAATGCTTAAAAAAAGCGAAGGGTCCGTGCCCTTCGCTTTTCGTGTGATGACGCCTTTAACGGCTGTGTTGATTCACGCGGATAACAAGATTCCATTAGCCACGCCCGCTGACATCGGGCCAACGAAGAACTTTGAACCATGGCCACTATCCACGTAGACGGCAAAGCGCTCGAAGTCGATGGGGCAGACAACCTGTTACAGGCATGTCTGTCTCTGGGCCTCGATATTCCGTATTTCTGCTGGCACCCTGCCCTAGGCAGCGTTGGCGCTTGCCGCCAGTGCGCGGTCAAGCAGTACACCGACGAGAACGACACCCGTGGTCGTATCGTCATGTCCTGCATGACCCCTGCCACCGACAACACCTGGATCTCCATCGAAGATGAAGAATCCAAGGCCTTCCGCGCCAGTGTTGTCGAATGGCTGATGACCAATCACCCTCACGACTGCCCGGTCTGTGAAGAAGGCGGTCACTGCCACCTGCAAGACATGACGGTAATGACCGGCCACAACGAGCGCCGTTACCGCTTCACCAAGCGTACCCACCAGAACCAGCAACTGGGCCCGTTCATTTCCCACGAGATGAACCGCTGCATCGCTTGCTACCGCTGCGTGCGCTTCTATAAAGACTACGCTGGCGGCACCGACCTCGGTGTATTCGGCGCCCACGACAACGTGTACTTCGGTCGCGTTGAAGACGGCACCCTGGAAAGCGAGTTCTCCGGCAACCTCACCGAGGTCTGCCCGACCGGTGTGTTCACCGACAAGACTCACTCCGAGCGCTACAACCGCAAGTGGGACATGCAGTTCTCGCCGAGCATCTGCCATGGCTGCTCCAGCGGTTGCAACATCTCCCCGGGTGAACGTTACGGCGAACTGCGTCGCATCGAAAACCGTTTCAACGGTTCGGTGAACCAGTACTTCCTGTGCGACCGTGGCCGTTTTGGCTATGGCTACGTCAACCGCGAAGACCGCCCGCGTCAGCCACTGCTGGCCAACGGCACCAAGCTGAGCCTCGACGAAGCGCTGGATAAAGCCGCTGACCTGCTGCGCGGTCGCAACATCGTCGGTATCGGTTCGCCTCGCGCCAGCCTCGAAAGCAACTACGCGTTGCGCGAACTGGTCGGTGCCGAGCACTTCTACTCGGGTATCGAAGCTGCCGAACTGGAGCGCATCCGTCTGGTTCTGCAAGTGCTGAAAGACAGCCCGCTGCCAGTGCCGAACATGCGCGACATCGAAGACCACGACGCCGTGTTCGTCCTCGGTGAGGACCTGACCCAGACTGCTGCGCGCATGGCTTTGTCCCTGCGTCAATCGGTCAAGGGCAAGGCCGAAGACATGGCCGACGCCATGCGCGTCCAGCCATGGCTCGACGCCGCGGTGAAGAACATCGGTCAGCACGCGCTGAACCCGCTGTTCATCGCCAGCCTGGCTGAAACCAAGCTCGACGACATCGCCGAAGAGTGCGTTCACGCCGCTCCCGACGACCTGGCCCGCATCGGTTTCGCCGTGGCTCACGCCCTCGACGCCAGCGCTCCAGCCGTTGAAGGCCTGGACGCTGAAGCCCTCGAACTGGCCAAGCGCATCGCCGACGCCCTGCTCGCGGCCAAGCGCCCACTGATCATCGCCGGTACTTCCCTGGGCTCGAAAGCCCTGATCGAAGCGGCTGCGAACATCGCCAAAGCCTTGAAGCTGCGCGAGAAGAACGGTTCCATCAGCCTGATCGTGCCAGAGGCCAACTGCCTCGGCCTGGCCATGCTCGGTGGCGAATCGGTCGACGCTGCGCTGCAAGCCGTGATCGATGGCAAGGCCGACGCCATCGTCGTGCTGGAAAACGATCTGTACACCCGTACCGACAAAGCCAAGGTTGATGCCGCCCTGACCGCCGCGAAAGTGCTGATCGTTGCCGACCATCAGAAGACCGCTACGAGCGATCGCGCGCATCTGGTCCTGCCAGCCGCCAGCTTCGCTGAAGGCGACGGTACTCTGGTCAGCCAGGAAGGTCGCGCCCAGCGCTTCTTCCAGGTTTTCGATCCGAAGTACATGGACGCAAGCATCCTGGTTCACGAAGGCTGGCGCTGGCTGCATGCCCTGCGCGCTACCCTGCTGAACCAGCCGATTGACTGGACCCAACTGGACCACGTCACCGCTGCTGTCGCAGACAGCACTTCGATCCTGAACCGCATTGTCGATGCCGCACCGTCCGCCGCGTTCCGCATCAAGGGCATGAAACTGGCCCGTGAACCGCTGCGTTACTCCGGTCGTACCGCCATGCGCGCTGACATCAGCGTGCATGAACCGCGTACCCCGCAGGACAAGGACACCGCGTTCGCCTTCTCGATGGAAGGTTACTCGGGCTCGGTTGAACCGCGTCAGCAAGTGCCATTCGCCTGGTCTCCGGGCTGGAACTCGCCGCAAGCCTGGAACAAGTTCCAGGACGAAGTCGGTGGTCACATCCGCGCTGGCGACCCGGGCACCCGCCTGATCGAAAGCACCGGTGACTCGCTGAACTGGTTCGCCAGCGTTCCGCGCGCGTTCAACCCGGCTCAGGGCACCTGGCAGGTTGTGCCGTTCTTCCACCTGTTCGGCAGCGAAGAGAACTCTTCGAAAGCCGCTCCGGTTCAGGAACGCATCCCGGCTGCCTATGTTGCTCTGGCCAAGTCCGAAGCTGATCGCCTCGGTGTCAACGACGGCGCCATGCTGAGCCTGAACGTGGCTGGTCAGACCCTGCGTCTGCCGCTGCGTATCAATGAGGAACTGGGTGCAGGTCTGGTGGCATTGCCTGCGGGCATCGCCGGCATTCCACCAGCGATCTTTGGCAAATCCGTTGACGGTCTGCAGGAGGCAGCTCAATGACCTTGTTCACTCCTGAAGTGATCGACGTAATCATCGCGGTCCTCAAGGCCGTGGTGATTCTGCTCGCCGTGGTGGTTTGCGGCGCACTGCTGAGCTGGGTCGAGCGTCGTTTGCTCGCCCTCTGGCAGGACCGTTACGGTCCGAACCGCGTCGGCCCGTTCGGCGCGTTCCAGATCGCCGCCGACATGATCAAGATGTTCTTCAAGGAAGACTGGACGCCTCCATTCGCCGACAAGATGATCTTCACCCTGGCACCGGTAGTCGCCATGAGCGCCCTGCTGATTGCCTTCGCGATCATCCCGATCACCCCGACCTGGGGCGTGGCGGACCTGAACATCGGCATCCTGTTCTTCTTCGCCATGGCCGGTCTGTCGGTCTACGCGGTGTTGTTCGCCGGTTGGTCGAGTAACAACAAGTTCGCCCTGTTGGGCAGCTTGCGTGCCTCGGCGCAAACCGTGTCGTACGAAGTGTTCATGGGCCTGTCGCTGATGGGCATCGTGATCCAGGTCGGCTCGTTCAACATGCGTGACATCGTGGATTACCAGGCGCAGAACCTGTGGTTCATCATTCCGCAGATCTTCGGTTTCCTGACCTTCTTCATCGCTGGCGTGGCCGTGACTCACCGTCACCCGTTCGACCAGCCGGAAGCGGAACAGGAACTGGCCGACGGTTACCACATTGAATACGCCGGCATGAAATGGGGCATGTTCTTCGTCGGCGAGTACATCGGCATCGTGCTGATCTCGGCGCTGCTGGTGACCTTGTTCTTCGGTGGCTGGCACGGTCCGTTCGGCATCCTGCCGCAGATCCCGTTCATCTGGTTCGCACTGAAAACCGCGTTCTTCATCATGCTGTTCATCCTGCTGCGCGCCTCGATTCCGCGCCCACGGTATGACCAGGTGATGGATTTCAGCTGGAAGTTCTGCTTGCCGCTGACCCTCGTCAACATGCTGGTGACCGCTGCGATCGTGTTGCTCAACACGCCCGCCGTCGCGGCTCAGTGAGGATAGAGAATCATGAAGTACATATTTGACATCGTGCATGGCCTCTACACCCAGCTTCGCAGCCTGGTGATGATTTTCGGCCACGCCTTCCGCAAGCGCGACACGCTGCAGTACCCGGAAGAGCCGGTCTACCTGCCGCCGCGCTACCGTGGCCGTATCGTCCTGACCCGCGACCCTGACGGCGAAGAGCGTTGTGTAGCCTGCAACCTGTGCGCCGTGGCGTGCCCGGTCGGTTGCATCTCGCTGCAGAAAGCTGAAACCGATGACGGTCGCTGGTATCCGGAGTTTTTCCGTATCAACTTCTCGCGCTGCATTTTCTGCGGCCTCTGCGAGGAAGCCTGCCCGACCACCGCGATCCAGCTCACGCCGGATTTCGAAATGGCCGAGTTCAAACGTCAGGACCTGGTTTACGAGAAAGAAGATCTGCTGATCTCCGGCCCCGGCAAAAACCCTGATTACAACTTCTATCGTGTTGCAGGTATGGCGATTGCCGGGAAGCCGAAAGGCTCCGCGCAGAATGAAGCCGAACCGATCAACGTGAAGAGCTTGCTGCCTTAAGGAAGAAAGATGGAATTCGCTTTCTATTTCGCATCGGGTATCGCTGTGGTGTCCACGCTTCGCGTGATCACCAACACCAACCCTGTGCACGCCCTGCTCTACCTGATCATTTCGCTGATCGCCGTGGCCATGACGTTCTTCGCCCTCGGCGCACCGTTTGCCGGTGTCCTGGAAGTGATCGCCTACGCTGGCGCCATCATGGTGCTGTTCGTGTTCGTGGTGATGATGCTGAACCTTGGCCCGGCCTCGGTTCAGCAAGAGCGCGTCTGGCTCAAGCCCGGCATCTGGGGCGGCCCGGTCCTCCTCGCCGCGCTGCTGCTGGTGGAACTGCTGTATGTGCTGTTCTCCCACCAGACCGGTGAAGCCGTCGGCCACACCACCGTAGACGCCAAGGCCGTGGGCATCAGCCTGTTCGGTCCTTACCTGCTGGTGGTCGAACTCGCCTCGATGCTGCTGCTCGCCGCAGCCGTCACGGCGTTCCACTTGGGCCGCAACGAAGCCAAGGAGCAATGACGATGCCTGCTATCCCTATGGAGCATGGTCTGGCGGTCGCCGGCATCCTGTTCTGCCTCGGTCTGGTCGGCCTGATGGTCCGCCGCAACATTTTGTTTGTGTTGATGAGTCTTGAAGTGATGATGAACGCCTCTGCACTGGCCTTCATCGTGGCCGGTAGCCGTTGGGCGCAGCCGGATGGACAGATCATGTTCATCCTGGTGATCAGCCTGGCAGCCGCCGAGGCCAGTATTGGTCTGGCGATCCTGCTGCAACTGTATCGCCGCTTCCACACGCTCGATATCGACGCTGCCAGTGAGATGCGCGGATGAACCTACTCTTTCTGACTTTCGTATTCCCTCTCGTTGGTTTCCTGCTGCTGTCGTTCTCCCGTGGACGCATCTCGGAAAACCTGGCCGCGCTGATCGGCGTGGGTTCCATCGGTCTGTCGGCAATCGTTACCGCCTACGTGATCTGGCAATTCAACGTCGCCCCGCCGCAAGGCGGTCACTACACCCAGGTGTTGTGGCAGTGGATGGCGGTTGAAGGCTTCACCCCGAACTTCGCGCTGTATCTGGACGGCCTGTCCGTGACCATGCTCGGCGTGGTCGTTGGCGTCGGCTTCCTGATCCACCTGTTCGCGTCCTGGTACATGCGCGGTGAAGCCGGTTACTCGCGCTTCTTCGCCTACACCAACCTGTTTATCGCGAGCATGCTGTTCCTGGTGCTGGGCGATAACCTGTTGTTCCTGTACTTCGGTTGGGAAGGCGTGGGCCTGTGCTCGTACCTGTTGATCGGTTTCTACTACAGCAACCGCAACAACGGTAACGCCGCACTCAAAGCCTTCATCGTGACCCGTATCGGTGACGTGTTCATGGCCATCGGCCTGTTCATTCTGTTTGCCCAACTGGGCACGCTGAACGTTCAGGAACTGCTGGTGCTGGCACCGCAGAAATTCCAGGCCGGCGACTTCTGGATGGTCATGGCCACCCTGATGCTGCTGGGCGGCGCTGTCGGTAAATCCGCGCAACTGCCGCTGCAAACCTGGCTGGCGGATGCGATGGCCGGTCCTACTCCGGTTTCGGCACTGATCCACGCCGCAACCATGGTGACCGCGGGCGTCTACCTGATCGCCCGTACCCACGGCCTGTTCACCCTGGCGCCGGAAATCCTGCACCTTGTCGGCATCGTCGGCGGCGTGACCCTGGTTCTGGCTGGCTTCGCAGCCCTGGTTCAAACCGACATCAAGCGTATCCTCGCCTACTCGACCATGAGCCAGATCGGCTACATGTTCCTGGCCCTGGGCGTTGGTGCCTGGGATGGCGCGATCTTCCACCTGATGACCCACGCCTTTTTCAAGGCGCTGTTGTTCCTTGCTTCCGGTGCGGTGATCGTTGCCTGCCACCACGAGCAGAACATCTTCAAGATGGGCGGTCTGTGGAAGAAACTGCCACTGGCCTACGCCAGCTTCATCGTCGGCGGCGCGGCCCTGGCGGCCCTGCCTCTGGTGACTGCGGGCTTCTACTCCAAGGACGAAATCCTCTGGGAAGCGTTCGCCAGCGGCAACAACGGTCTGCTCTACGCAGGTCTGGTTGGCGCGTTCATGACCTCGCTGTACACCTTCCGCCTGATCTTCATCGCGTTCCACGGTGAAGCGAAGACCGAAGCCCACGCCGGTCACGGCATTGCCCACTGGCTGCCACTGTCGGTGCTGATCGTACTGTCGACCTTCATCGGCGCGATGATCGTTCCACCGCTGCACGGTGTGCTGCCGCAAAGCGTCGGCCATGCCGGCGGCGAAGCCAAGCACAGCCTGGAAATCGCGTCGGGCGCCATCGCCCTGGCCGGTATCCTGCTGGCTGCGCTGCTGTTCCTCGGCAAGCGTCGCTTCGTCACCGCCATCGCCAACAGCGGCGTCGGTCGCTTCCTCTCGGCCTGGTGGTTCGCTGCCTGGGGCTTCGACTGGATCTACGACAAACTGTTCGTCAAGCCTTACCTGGCGATCAGCCACATCCTGCGCAAAGACCCGCTCGACCAGACCATCGGTCTGATCCCGCGCATGGCCAAAGGCGGTCACACCGCCCTGAGCCGTACCGAGACCGGTCAACTGCGTTGGTATGCCGCCTCGATGGCTGCGGGTGCCGTGCTGGTAATTGGCGCCGTCGTGCTGGTAGCGGTCTGATATGAACCTTGCGAATTTGCGAAAGGAAACGAGCCCGTCATGATTCTGCCTTGGCTAATCCTGATTCCCTTCATCGGCGGCCTTCTGTGCTGGATGGGTGAGCGCTTCGGCTCTACCCTCCCGCGCTGGATTGCGCTGTTGACCATGTCCCTGGAACTCGCACTCGGCCTCTGGTTGTGGGCCCACGGCGACTATTCATTTGCTCCGGCGCCTGGCGCCGATCCGACCTGGGTGATTGAGTTCAAACACGTCTGGATCCAGCGCTTCGGCATCAGCGTGCACCTGGCCCTCGACGGCCTGTCGCTGCTGATGATCCTGCTGACCGGTCTGCTGGGTGTTCTCTCGGTACTTTGCTCGTGGAAAGAGATCCAGCGTCACGTTGGCTTCTTCCACCTGAACCTGATGTGGATCCTGGGCGGTGTCGTCGGCGTGTTCCTCGCCCTCGACCTGTTCATGTTCTTCTTCTTCTGGGAAATGATGCTGGTGCCGATGTACTTCCTCATCGCGCTCTGGGGTCACAGTTCTTCGGACGGCAAGAAAACCCGGATTTACGCGGCGACCAAGTTCTTCATCTTCACTCAGGCTTCCGGCCTGATCATGCTGGTGGCGATCCTCGGTCTGGTACTGGTCAACTTCAACGAAACCGGCGTGATTACCTTCAACTACGCCGATCTGTTGAAAACCAAGATGTCGATGACCACCGAGTACATCCTGATGCTCGGCTTCTTCATCGCCTTCGCGGTCAAGCTGCCGGTCGTACCGTTCCACTCCTGGTTGCCCGACGCTCACGCCCAGGCGCCGACCGCGGGTTCCGTCGACCTCGCCGGTATCTTGCTGAAAACCGCTGCCTACGGCCTGCTGCGTTTCGCCCTGCCGCTGTTCCCGAACGCTTCGGCCGAGTTCGCGCCGATCGCCATGACCCTGGGTCTGATCGGGATCTTCTACGGTGCATTCCTGGCGTTCGCGCAAACCGACATCAAGCGTCTGATTGCCTTCTCGTCCGTTTCCCACATGGGCTTCGTACTGATCGGCATCTACTCCGGCAGCCAACTGGCACTGCAAGGCGCAGTGATGCAGATGCTGGCGCACGGTCTGTCGGCCGCGGCACTCTTTATCCTGAGTGGCCAGCTGTACGAACGCACCCACACCCGCGAAATGCGTGAAATGGGCGGCCTGTGGTCGAAGATCGCTTACCTGCCGGCCCTCAGCCTGTTCTTCGCAGCCGCGTCGTTGGGCTTGCCGGGTACCGGTAACTTCGTCGGCGAGTTCCTGATCCTGATCGGCACCTTCCCTGCTGCGCCGTTGGTCACCATCATCGCAACGTCCGGCCTGGTGTTCGGTTCGGTCTACTCGCTGATCATGATCCACCGCGCGTACTTCGGCCCGGCCAAATCGGACGCGGTACTGCATGGCATGGACGGTCGCGAACTGATCATGGTGGTCGGTCTGGCTGCACTGCTGATCTACATCGGCGTGTACCCACAACCGTTCCTCGATACCTCTGCCGCGACGATGCATGGCGTGCAGCAGTGGCTCGGCACCGCCTTCACTCAACTCGCTTCGGCCCGGTAAGAGCGCTATGGAATTCACGACTCAACACTTTATCGCGCTAGCGCCGCTGTTGATTACCAGCCTCACCATTATCGTGGTGATGCTGGCAATCGCCTGGCGCCGCAACCACTCGCAGACCTTCCTGATTTCCGTGGCGGGTTTGAACCTGGCTTTGCTGTCGATCCTGCCAGCCCTGAAAGTCGCGCCATTGGCCGTGACGCCATTGCTGCAAATCGACACCTTCGCCTGTCTGTACATGGCGCTGATTCTGGTCGCCACCCTTGCCTGTGTCACCCTCGCCCACGCCTACCTCGGCGATGGCGGTTCGGGTTACCCGGGCAACCGTGAAGAACTGTACCTGCTGATCCTGATGGCCGCCGCCGGTGGCCTGGTTCTGGTCAGCGCGCAGCACCTGGCCGGGTTGTTCATCGGTCTGGAACTGCTGTCGGTGCCGGTCTACGGTCTGGTGGCTTACGCCTTCTTCAACAAGCGCTCGCTGGAAGCCGGCATCAAGTACATGGTGCTGTCGGCGGCCGGCTCGGCGTTCCTGTTGTTCGGTATGGCGCTGCTGTACGCAGACTCGGGTTCCCTGAGCTTCGTCGGCATCGGTCAGGCGCTGGCGGCGACTGGCCTGCCAAGCTCGCTGGCGCAACTGGGCCTGGGCATGATGCTGATCGGTCTGGCGTTCAAGCTGTCGCTGGTACCGTTCCACCTCTGGACGCCGGACGTTTACGAAGGTGCTCCGGCGCCGGTTGCAGCGTTCCTCGCTACCGCTTCCAAGGTTGCGGTGTTCGCCGTGATGGTGCGTCTGTTCCAGATCTCGCCAGCTGCAAGCAGCGGCGTGCTGAGCGACGTGCTGACCATCATTGCCATCGCGTCGATCCTGTTCGGTAACCTGCTGGCACTGACCCAGAGCAACCTCAAGCGTCTGCTGGGCTACTCGTCCATCGCCCACTTCGGTTACCTGCTGATCGCCCTGGTGGCGAGCAAGGGTCTGGCCGTGGAAGCCATCGGCGTGTACCTGGTCACCTACGTGATCACCAGCCTCGGCGCTTTCGGCGTAATCACCCTGATGTCCTCGCCGTACAACGGCCGTGACGCGGACGCTCTGTACGAATACCGCGGCCTGTTCTGGCGCCGTCCGTACCTGACCGCCGTACTGACCGTGATGATGCTGTCCCTCGCTGGTATCCCGCTGACCGCGGGCTTCATCGGCAAGTTCTACATCATCGCCACCGGTGTTGAATCGCATCAATGGTGGCTGGTCGGCTCGCTGGTACTGGGCAGCGCCATCGGCGTGTTCTACTACCTGCGCGTCATGGTCACCCTGTACCTGATCGAACCGAACCTGCGTCGCCACGATGCGCAACTGCACTGGGAACAGAAGGCAGGCGGCGTGATGCTGCTGGCCATCGCCCTGGTCGCGTTCTTCCTCGGCGTCTACCCACAACCGCTGCTGAACCTGGTTCAGCAATCGGGCCTGGCGGGTTGATCGCTTAAGCGACTCTCGGTAGAAAACAAAAACGGCACCTTCGGGTGCCGTTTTTGCGTTTGTGGGATTCAACGTCCAAAGATCGCAGCCTTCGGCAGCTCCTACATTTGGATGGCGTGCGCCCTGTAGGAACTGCCGAAGGCTGTGATCTTTTGATCCTCAACCCCTCCCTTTTTTCGGAGTTTGCCTGCAAAGCGGTGAGCAATGGCTGACATCCGCCAGGAGCCATTTGTAGTTAAATTCGAAGCTCAACTATCAAGTGGAGATCGCGAACCATGAAGCGAGATATTTTTTCAGAGTTGATGGACGGCCTCGAGGCGTTAGCCGATGAACGCCAAAGCAGAGTCACTTTGAAAAAAACGCGCGTACAACGGATTGGCGCCATGAAGGGCAAACTCACACTTCCCGACGACATCGATGCTCCTCTGTCAGACGGCCTGCCAAGTACCTTCGAAAAGTAGAAGTCACATCTGCTGCACATGTGATTCATCAGAATCACCCAAACCAATGTGGGAGCGAGCCTGCTCGCGATGGGGTCGGCACAGCCAACATCCTCATCGACTGACCCACAGCTATCGCGGGCAAGCCCGGCTCCCACAGGATTAGCGGTGTACACAAATTCTGCAGGCACCCCGAAATACTATGTGCGGGCTTGTTCGAAAAACACGGTCCATCAGGCAAAAATGCAAACGGCACCTTCCGGTGCCGTTCGCCTTCCACAATACAACCAGCTTACTTGCGCGCCGCCTCCCACGATTTCAGCAGTTCGGCGTAGCTTACGGTCTCGCCTTTAGGCTTCTCGTTCGCCAGTTTCGGCTTCGGTGCGCCCGGTTGGTCGAACCAGTATTGCGCGTCGCGCTCAGGGTTCATTTTCGGGGCGCAGGTGGCTTGGGCCTTCGAGCGTTCCAGACGGGACATGATGGCGTCCTGATCCTTGGCCAGACCGTCGAGTGCCTCTTGGGGGGTTTTCTCGCCGCTGGCGGCTTCAGCAATGTGGCTCCACCACAACTGCGCGAGGCGAGGATAATCCGGCACGTTGGTCCCGGTCGGGGTCCATTGCACGCGGGCCGGGCTGCGGTAGAACTCCACCAGACCACCGAGTTTCGGCGCCAGGTCGGTCATCGCTTGCGAGTTGATGTCCGACTCGCGAATCGGCGTCAGGCCAACGATGGTTTTCTTCAGCGAAACGGTTTTCGAGGTCACGAACTGCGCATACAGCCAGGCAGCCAGCTTCTGTTTCTCAGGCGTCGACTTCATGAACGTCCACGAACCCACGTCCTGATACCCCAGTTTCATCCCCTCTTCCCAGTACGGACCACGCGGCGACGGCGCCATACGCCATTTCGGCGTGCCATCGGCGTTCATCACTGCCAGGCCCGGTTTGGTCATGTCGGCGGTGAACGCGGTGTACCAGAAGATCTGCTGGGCGATGTTGCCCTGCGATGGCACTGGACCCGATTCGGAGAAGGTCATGCCCGCCGCTTCCGGTGGCGCGTATTTCTTCATCCAGTCCACGTACTTGGTGGTGGCGAACACGGCCGCCGGCCCGTTGGTGTCGCCGCCACGGGTCACGCTGGAACCCACCGGATGGCAATCCTCGACGCGGATACCCCACTCGTCCACCGGCAAGCCGTTCGGCAGGCCCTTGTCACCGCCACCGGCCATGGAGAACCAGGCGTCGGTGAAGCGCCAGCCCAGAGACGGGTCTTTCTTGCCGTAGTCCATGTGCCCGTAAACGCGCTTGCCGTCGATTTCCTTGACGTCTTCGGTGAAGAACTTGGCGATGTCTTCATAGGCCGACCAGTTCACCGGTACGCCCAACTCGTAGCCGTACTTTTCCTTGAACTTGGCTTTCAGGTCCGCGCGTTCGAACCAGTCGGCACGGAACCAGTACAGGTTGGCGAACTGCTGGTCGGGCAGCTGATAGATCTTGCCGTCCGGTGCGGTGGTGAACGAGATACCGATGAAGTCCTTGATGTCGAGGGTCGGCGAAGTGAAGTTCTTGCCTTCGTTGGCCATCAGGTCGGTGATCGATTCGGTCTTGCCGTAGCGAAAGTGCGTACCGATCAGGTCCGAGTCGTTGACCCAGCCGTCATAGATGTTCTTGTCCGACTGCATCTGGGTCTGCAGTTTTTCAACCACGTCGCCTTCCTGCAGCAGATCGTGGGTCAGCTTGATCCCGGTGATCTCGCTGAATGCCTTGGCCAGCACCTTGGATTCATACTCGTGGGTGGCGATGGTTTCCGATACAACCTTGATGCTCATCCCGCGAAACGGCTCAGCCGCCTTGATGAACCACTTCAGCTCTTCGAGTTGCTGATCGGCCGTCAGGGTGGACGGCTTGAATTCAGCGCCGATCCATTTCTTCGCGGCATCTTCGTAGGCATCGGCCCAGGCCGAAGCGCTCAAACCGCTGAGTGCCAGCATGGCTGCCAATGAAATGCTATGTCGCAGCTTATTGTTTTTGTCGAACATAGAGACCTCCTTATTGAATTTCGGAGCAACATTGCCGAGCGATTCGACTAGCCCCAACGCATCACAGCCAACAGCCACACCAGGGACAACGCGAACGCTACCCAGATGCTCCAGTCGGTGACGCCAATTACCAGCAAATGCAGGTAGGCGCTGCCGAGAAGACCGATAAACAACCGATCGCCACGGGTGGTGGCAATCGGCAAAAAACCACGCCGAAGAACACTCGGCGAGCGCAACTCCCAGGTCGTCATACCGACCAGGATCAAGCCGATCACACCAAAGAATGCCGCCGTCGGGACGGTCCAGCTCATCCATTCCATCATCAGCTCCTCATACCCGGCCCAGGGCAAAGCCCTTGGCCACGTGGTTGCGAACAAACCAGATCACCAGCATGCCCGGCAGGATGGTCAACACCCCCGCCGCCGCCAGCACGCCCCAGTCGATACCGGACGCCGAGACCGTGCGCGTCATGACCGCTGCAATGGGTTTGGCGTTCACCGACGTCAGCGTTCGCGCCAGCAGCAGTTCGACCCAGGAAAACATGAAGCAGAAAAACGCCGTGACACCAATGCCGGAGCCGATCAGCGGGATGAAAATCTTCACGAAGAACTTGGGGAAACTGTAGCCGTCGATGTAGGCGGTTTCGTCGATTTCCTTGGGCACGCCAGACATGAAGCCTTCCAGAATCCACACCGCCAACGGCACGTTGAACAGGCAGTGCGCCAGTGCTACGGCAATGTGCGTGTCGAACAAGCCGATCGAAGAATACAACTGGAAGAACGGCAGCAGGAAAACGGCCGGGGGCGCCATGCGGTTGGTCAGCAGCCAAAAGAACAGGTGCTTGTCGCCGAGGAAACGATAGCGCGAAAAGGCGTACGCCGCCGGCAACGCCACGCTCAGGGAAATCACCGTGTTCAGGCTCACGTAGTACAGCGAGTTGAGGTAACCGGTGTACCAGGCCGGATCAGTGAAGATCACCTTGTAGTTGTGGAAGGTGAAATCCTGGGGAAACAGCGTCAGCCCGCCGAGGATTTCGGTGTTGCTCTTGAAGGACATGTTCAGCAGCCAGTAGATCGGCACCAGCAGGAACAGGATGTAGATCAGCAGTGGTATCAGCTTTCTCTTGCTCATGATGGCCTCAGCGGTTGGCGTCAGAGTGAGTCATGGCGGTGTAGAACAGCCAGGACACCAACAGGATGATCAGGAAGTACACCAGCGAGAACGCTGCCGCCGGCCCCAGGTCGAACTGCCCGATCGCCATCTGCGTCAGGGTCTGGCTGAGGAACGTCGTGGCGTTGCCCGGCCCGCCGCCGGTGAGCACGAACGGCTCTGTGTAGATCATGAAACTGTCCATGAAGCGCAGCATCACCGCGATCAACAGCACACTCTTGAGCTTGGGCAACTGGATGTGCCTGAACACCGCCCAGGCCGAGGCCCGGTCAATCCGCGCCGCTTGGTAGTACACGTCCGGAATCGCCCGCAGACCGGAGAAGCACAACAGCGCCACCAGCGAGGTCCAGTGCCAGACATCCATCACCAGCACGGTGACCCAGGCGTCCATGGTGTTGGCCGCATAGTTGTAGCTGATGCCCATGGCGTTGAGGGTCGAACCGAGCAAGCCGATGTCGGCCCGGCCGAAGATCTGCCAGATGGTGCCGACCACGTTCCACGGGATCAGCAGCGGAATCGCCAGGATGATCAACACCACCGATGACCAGCGGCCCTTGGTCGGCATGGTCAGGGCGATCGCGATCCCCAGCGGGATTTCGATCAACAACACGCACGCCGAATAGATGAACTGACGCAACAGTGAGTCATGCAGACGCGGATCGAGCAGCACCTGCTTGTACCAGTCGGCGCCAACAAAATAGCGGCTGGACTGGTCGAAGATGTCCTGCACCGAATAGTTGACCACGGTCATCATCGGGATCACCGCACTGAACGCCACCAGCAAAAACACCGGCAACACCAGCCACCAGGCCTTGTTGTTCTGCACCTTGTTCATGGCTGCACCTCATGGTTGGCCTGGGCTTCCAGCAGGAATTCGTCGGCGTAGACCATCAGCCATTGCGCCGGAAAACTGATGTAGGCCGTGCCTTCGGGCACCGGTTTGTCTTCGGCCAGGCGCACTTTCAGCGGTGCGCCATCGAGGTTCAGGGTCATGATCTTGTAGGTGCCGAGGTCTTCGACGTGTACGACCTGTGCCCGCATCGCGTCATCAAACGGCTCGTCCCAGACATGCACGAACTCCGGGCGAATGCCGACTTTCAGGGTTTTCCATTCGGACTCGGCGATGCGTTTCTGCATGGCCTCGGACAACGGCAAGTGAGTCGAAGCGAAACCGACACCACCCGGTTGCGGCTGCACCTCGATCAAGTTCATCCCCGGACTGCCGATGAAGTAGCCGACAAAGGTGTGGCTTGGGCGTTCGAACAATTCCCGTGGCGTACCGAACTGCACGATCTGGCCGCCGTACATCACCGCGATCTTGTCGGCGAAGGTCGAGGCCTCCAGCTGATCGTGGGTGACGTAGACCATGGTGATGTTGAACTGCTCGTGGATCTGCTTGAGCTTACGCCGCAGCTTCCACTTCAGGTGCGGGTCGATCACTGTCAGCGGTTCGTCGAAGAGGATCGCCGATACGTCATCGCGCACCAGTCCACGGCCCATGGAGACTTTCTGTTTTTCGTCGGCGGTGAGGTTGCGGGCTTTTTTGCTGAGCAGGTTCTGAAGGTCGAGGACTTCGGCGATTTCCTGCACCTTGGTGTGAACTTTCGCCTCGGCCATACCCTGATTGCGCAACGGGAAGGCCAGGTTGTCGAACACCGTCATGGTGTCGTAGACCACCGGGAACTGGAAAACCTGGGCGATGTTGCGCTTCTCCGGGGTCAGGTTGTTGACCGCTTTGCCGTCGAACAGCACATGGCCCTGGGACGGGCTGAGCAACCCGGAAATGATGTTGAGCAAGGTCGACTTGCCGCAGCCCGACGGGCCGAGCAAGGCATAGGCACCGCCCTGTTCCCAGATGTGGTCCATCTCGCGGATCGCGTAATCCTCCGGACCACTCGGCGTGCTGGTGTAGCTGTGGGCGAGGTTCTGCAAACGGATTTCGGCCATCAGGCAACCCTCGCAATGCGCCGGCCGGGAGCCTGGACCAGCCGCCCCTGCGCATCGAATACAAACAGTTTATGAGTCGGGATGTAGATGCGGATCGGCGCATCGACGTCGTATTCGTGAACGCCGGGCAAGTGCAGCACCAACAGGAAGTGTTCGTTGCGCACGTGCAGGAAGGTTTCCGAGCCGCTGATTTCCGCGACTTCGACGGTCACCGCCAGTTCGAGGTCATCGTCGTTGCTCGGCACCAGCGAGATGTGGCTGGGACGCACGCCGAAGCGGAATTCGCCCTCGCCTACCGGGCGCAAATCGACGTTCAACGGGAAGTGCACGAAATTGGCGAAACTCACTTCGTTGCCGGCAATGCGCCCCGGCATCAGGTTGATCGGCGGCTCGGAAAACAACTCCGCCGCCAGCACGGTCTGCGGCTGGTGATAAACCTCGGACGACTTGCCGCTCTGGATCACTCGGCCTTCATGCAGGATGGTCGTCGTCCCGCCCAGGGCCAGGGCTTCGTTGGGTTCGGTGGTGGCGTAGATCGCGATGGTGTGGCGCGCCTTGAACAGCTCGCGCATTTCCTGGCGCAACTCTTCGCGCAACTTGTAGTCGAGGTTGACCAGCGGCTCGTCGAACAGGATCAGTTCAGCATCCTTGACCAGCGCGCGGGCCATGGCCGTGCGCTGTTGCTGACCACCGGAGAGTTCGAGGGGATAGCGCTTGAGGAATTTCTCGATGCGCAGCATCTTCGCGGTTTCCAGCACTTTACTCTGGATCAGCTCATTGGACACACCGGCCTGGCGCAGCGGCGAGGCGATGTTCTCGAAGACGGTCATGGTCGGGTAATTGATGAACTGCTGATAGACCATCGACACGTTGCGCAGGCGCACCGGGCGTTGCGTGACATCGACGCCATTCATCAGGATGCGGCCGCTGTCGGGCTTGTCCAGCCCGGCCATCAGACGCATGAGACTGGTTTTGCCGGACAGCGTGCGCCCGAGCAAAACGTTGAAGGATCCGGGTTCGAAACTGAGGCACGCATCGTCAATCCAGGTCTGGCCCTCGACGGTGCGGCTGACATGCTCCAGGGTTAATGACATGGCTCGGCCTTTTTTATTTTTGGAATCAAGCGACCGGAGCACTAGAGCGACTTTCGTGCCAGAAAATTCAAGCTGTTGATTCAGCTAGAAAATCCTGAAAATCAGGAAAAACTTGCGTTCGTTGCTGAACACAAATGAACAATCACAAATGAACAATTGAACAGTTCACCCATTGACAGTGAACAATAGTGAACAACAATCTATGGACTGTTCACGGCCCTTGTAGGAGCTACCGCAGGCTGCGATCTTTTGATTTTGCTTCCAAAAACAAGATCAAAAGATCGCAGCCTGCGGTAGCTCCTACAAGGGTCGGCGCTATCCCATAAAAACAATAAAAGCTTGTTCAGAGACTGACTGCCATGGCCGCACCCGCCTCGCCGCTGTCCCACGACACCATCATCCAGGACTCCTGGTCCCGTTGCCGCGCGTTCGGTCTTGATCACCAGAGCGCTCCGGCATTCGATCAACTGCCGGAGGAAGGCATCAAGCAATTGCTGGAAAGCCAGCATTCGCTGGTGCAAACCACCCATCAGGAAGTGCTGCCGTACTACGAGAACATCCTCAGCAACTCCAATTGCCTGATCATGCTCGCCGACAATCAGGGCCAGGTGCTGACGTCCTGGGGCACCCAACGTTTCATCGAACCGCGCCTGACCCGTGGTTTCAGCGCTGGCGCCAGTTGGATGGAGCGTTGCAGCGGCACCAACGCCATCGGCACCGCACTAGCCTGCGAGCAGGCGGTGCACATTGAGCACGATGAACACTTTCTCAAGGCCAACCGTTTCATGACCGGTTCCGCCGCACCGATTTTTGATGCCGAGCGCAAGGTCATCGCGGTGCTCGATGTGTCCAGCGACAGCTACCTGCCACCGTCCCACACCCTGGGCATGGTCAAGATGATGAGCCAGACCGTGGAGAACCGGCTGATCCTCAACCTGTTCCATGGCCAGCATTTCCAACTGACGTTCAACACCGGCCTGAACAACCTCGACAGCCAATGGGCCGGGCTGCTGATTTTCGATGAGAGCGGTCAGGTGCTTTCGGCCAATCGCCGCGCGGACAATCTGCTGGGTATTCGCCTGTCGCGAGTCAGTGTCGAAAGCCTGTTCAAGGTTTCGCTGCTGGAACTGCTGAATCAACCTGAAGGCCTGCCCTTCTCTCTTCAGGCTTCCGGGCGCAATCGCTTCCAGTGCCTGTTGAAACGGCCGAAACAGGTTCCGATTCAACCCAGAATCTTCACCGAACCTGCTGTGGCAAACCCGGCACCGGCGACGATCAGCCTCAACACCCTGCATTTCGGTGACAGCCGCGTGGAAAAAGCCGTGCGCCAGGCCGAGCGCTTGCTGGAAAAAGATATTCCGCTGCTGATCCACGGCGAGACCGGCGTCGGCAAGGAAGTCTTCGTCAAGGCCTTGCATCAGGCCAGCTCTCGCAGCAAACAGGCATTCATCGCCGTCAACTGTGCGGCGATCCCCGCTGAACTGGTGGAGTCTGAGCTGTTCGGTTACGAAAAAGGTGCGTTCACCGGCGCCAACCAGAAAGGCAGCATCGGCCTGATCCGCAAGGCTGACAAAGGCACGCTGTTCCTCGATGAAATCGGCGACATGCCGCTACCGACCCAGGCGCGTCTGCTGCGGGTGTTGCAGGAGCGTTGCGTGCAACCGGTGGGCAGCAGCGAGTTGTTCCCGGTGGACATCCGCATCATTTCCGCAACCAACCGTTCGTTGCGCGAGCAGGTGCAGTTGGGGCGTTTCCGCGAAGACTTGTTCTACCGCATTGGCGGCCTGACCCTGGAGCTACCGCCGCTAAGAGAGCGCAGCGATAAAGAAGCGCTGTTCAAGCGTTTGTGGGAACAGCATCGCGAACCGAGCCAATGGGCGGGGCTTAGCCGCGAGGTGCTGGAGCTGTTCAGCCGTCACCCGTGGCCGGGAAATCTGCGCCAGGTCAGCAGCGTGATGCAGGTTGCGCTGGCCATGGCCGAGGAGCAACCGGTACGGCCGGAGCATTTGCCGGATGATTTTTTTGTCGATCTGGAGATGGAGCCGGTGGAAACGCCAGAACCGTTGGCCGTGGACCTGAATGATGTCGAGGATTTGAACCGGCAGTTGCAGGCGGCGGGGGGGAATATTTCGTATCTGGCGCGGCGGTTGGGGGTTAGTCGCAATACCCTCTACAAACGGTTGCGTCAGTCAGAGGGTTAAAGGCCAGATCAAAAGATCGCAGCCTTCGGCAGCTCCTACAGGGTGTACGCCATCCAATTGTAGGAGCTGCCGAAGGCTGCGATCTTTTGATCTTGAAAAACAAAAACCCGCACAAGGCGGGTTTTGTTTTACAGCGGATCAAGCAATCAGTCAGCCAGACGCCAGGTCGTGCCGCCCTTGCCGTCTTCCAGCACCACGCCCATGGCGGTGAGCTGGTCGCGGATGCGGTCGGATTCGGCCCAGTCCTTGTCGGCCCGTGCCGCCAGGCGCGCAGCGATCAGCGCTTCGACTTCAGCTGCATCCACACGCCCTTCGGCACCGGCTTGCAGGAAATCATCGGCTTGAAGCTGCAACACGCCCAATACGCTGGCCAGTTCTTTCAGGCGCGCCGCCAGACCCGCCGCAGCATTGAGATCGCTCTCACGCAGACGGTTGATCTCACGGACCATCTCGAACAGCACCGCGCAAGCTTCCGGCGTACCGAAGTCGTCATTCATCACCGTGGTGAAACGCTCGACGAAGGCTTCGCCGCCAGCCGGCGCCACGTTCGGCAGGCCTTTCAACGCGTGGTAGAAACGCTCCAGAGCGCCTTTGGCGTCCTTGAGGTTGTCTTCCGAGTAGTTGATGGCGCTGCGGTAGTGGCTCGACACCAGCAGGTAACGCACGACTTCCGGGTGGTACTTGTCGAGCACGTCGCGAATGGTGAAGAAGTTGTTCAAGGACTTGGACATCTTCTCGCCATTGATGCGAATCATGCCGCAATGCATCCACGCGTTGGCGTAGGTCTTGCCAGTGGCCGCTTCGCTCTGGGCGATTTCGTTTTCGTGGTGCGGGAACTCAAGGTCGCTGCCGCCGCCATGAATGTCGAAGGTCTCGCCGAGGCAGCAGGTCGACATCACCGAGCACTCGATGTGCCAGCCCGGACGCCCGGCGCCCCACGGCGATTTCCAGCTCGGCTCGCCCGGTTTGGCGGCTTTCCACAGCACGAAGTCCAGCGGGTCCTGTTTGGACTCGTCGACTTCGATGCGTGCGCCGATGCGCAGGTCTTCGATCTTCTTGCGCGACAGCTTGCCGTAGCCCATGAACTTGGCGACGCGGTAGTACACGTCGCCGTTGCCCGGGGCGTAGGCGTAACCCTTGTCGATCAGGGTCTGGATCATCGCGTGCATGCCAGGAATATGGCCGGTGGCACGCGGTTCCATGTCCGGCTTCTTGATGTTCAGGCGCGCTTCATCTTCGTGCATCGCCGCAATCATGCGCTCGGTCAACGCTTCGAACGACTCGCCGTTCTCGTTGGCCCGGTTGATGATCTTGTCGTCGATGTCGGTGATGTTGCGCACGTAGGTCAGGTCGTAACCGCTGAAACGCAACCAGCGCGTCACCAGGTCGAACGCGACCATGCTGCGGCCGTGGCCCAGGTGGCAGTAGTCGTACACGGTCATCCCGCAGACGTACATGCGCACCTTGTTGCCATCCAGCGGCTTGAAGACTTCTTTGCTCTTGGTGAGCGTGTTGTAGATCGTAAGCACGTTAAATCCTTGAATCACTGGCCCCACGAATCACGCAGGGTCACGGTACGGTTGAATACCGGAGCGCCCGGTTTCGAGTCCTTGATATCCGCGACGAAGTAACCTTCGCGCTCGAACTGGAAACGGTCTTCCGGCTGTGCATTGCCCAGCGAGGGTTCAGCACGACAACCGGTGAGTACCTGCAGCGAGTCAGGGTTGATGTTGTCCAGGAAACTGGCGCTGTCTTCGGCCTTCTCAGGGTTGGCCGAACGGAACAGACGGTCGTACAGACGCACTTCGCACTCGACGCTGGCAGCGGCCGGCACCCAATGGATCACGCCTTTGACCTTGCGGCCTTCAGGGTTCTTGCCCAGGGTTTCCGGGTCGTACGAGCAGCGCAGTTCTACGATGTTGCCATCGGCGTCCTTGATCGCTTCGTCGGCGCGGATCACGTAGCTGCCGCGCAGGCGCACTTCACCGGCCGGTTCCAGGCGCTTGTAGCCCTTCGGCGGCTCTTCCATGAAGTCGTCACGGTCGATGTAGATTTCACGGGCAAACGGCAACGCGCGCACGCCCATGTCTTCTTTCGGATGACGCGGCAGCTCGAGGTTCTCGACCTGGCCTTCCGGGTAGTTGGTGATCACGACTTTCAGCGGACGCAGTACGCACATGGCGCGCGGGGCGCTCTGGTCGAGGTCGTCACGGATGCTGAATTCGAGCATGCCGAAGTCCACCACGCCGTCAGAACGGTTGGTGCCGATCATTTCGCAGAAGTTGCGGATCGATTTCGGCGTGTAGCCACGGCGGCGGAAGCCCGACAGCGTGGACATGCGCGGGTCGTCCCAGCCGTTGACGTGCTTTTCATCGACCAGTTGCTTGAGCTTGCGCTTGCTGGTGATGGTGTAGTTCAGGTTCAGGCGGCTGAATTCGTACTGGCGCGGGTTGGCCGGCACCGGCAGGTTGTCCAGGAACCATTCGTACAGCGGACGGTGGCTTTCGAATTCCAGGGTGCAGATCGAATGGGTGATGCCTTCGATGGCGTCCGACTGACCGTGGGTGAAGTCGTAGTTCGGGTAGATGCACCACTTGTCACCGGTCTGGTGGTGATGCGCGTGACGGATGCGATACATGATCGGATCGCGCAGGTTCATGTTCGGCGAAGCCATGTCGATCTTGGCTCGCAGTACACATGCGCCGTCCTTGAACTCGCCGGCCTTCATGCGGGCGAACAGGTCCAGGTTCTCTTCGACGCTGCGGTCGCGGAACGGGCTGTTCTTGCCTGGCTCGGTCAGGCTGCCACGGTATTCCTTGGCTTGCTCAGGGGTCAGGTCGTCGACGTAGGCATTGCCGGATTTGATCAGTTCTACCGCCCAGTCGTGCAACTGGTCGAAATACTGCGAGGCGTAGCGCACTTCACCGGACCATTCGAAGCCCAGCCATTTGACGTCGCTTTCGATCGCGTCGATGTATTCCTGGTCTTCCTTGGCCGGGTTGGTGTCGTCGAAACGCAGGTGCGTGACGCCGCCGAACTCCTGAGCCAGGCCGAAGTTCACGCAGATCGACTTGGCGTGGCCGATGTGCAGGTAGCCGTTGGGTTCAGGCGGGAAACGGGTGACGATCTGCGTGTGCTTGCCCGAGTCCAGGTCTGCCTGGATGATCGGCCGCAGGAAGTTGACCGGCACGGCTGGGCCGGTCTTGGCATTCGAGGTAGGGTCGACAGTGGGCTTGCTCATAGGATCCTTGAACGTACAAGTGCGTGGCCGTAATGAAGGCCGGACAAAACAAAGCCGCTATCATAGCCGATGCCGTCAAGTGCCTGACAGAGCGCACCTGCAAACGGTCGCATTTAATAGACCGTAAATGAAAAACAGCCTCGAAATTCGCGCCTGTCACGCTAAACTGCGCACCTTGGCCGAGACAGGCTGAACCGGTTGCGGGATGGAATGTCCCAAAACCACGAATTCCTCAAAAGAGTAACGATCATGACCCAAGTCAAACTGACTACCAACTTCGGCGACATCGTCCTCGAACTGAACGCCGACAAAGCCCCGATCACCGTGGCCAACTTCGTCGAGTACGTTAAAGCCGGTCACTACGAAAACACCGTTTTCCACCGTGTCATCGGTAACTTCATGATCCAGGGCGGCGGTTTCGAGCCTGGCATGAAAGAAAAGAAAGACAAGCGCCCAAGCATCCAGAACGAAGCTGACAACGGTCTTTCCAACGAGAAATACACCGTCGCCATGGCCCGTACCATGGAGCCGCATTCGGCTTCCGCGCAGTTCTTCATCAACGTGGCTGACAACAGCTTCCTGAACCACAGCGGCAAGAACGTGCAAGGCTGGGGCTACGCAGTATTCGGTAAAGTGACCGCCGGCCAGGACGTTGTCGACAAGATCAAAGGCGTGGCCACCACGTCCAAGTCCGGTCACCAGGACGTACCAGCAGACGACGTGATCATCGAGAAAGCCGAGATCATTGAGTGATATTGCTGATTTCAGATTTACATCTGGAAGAGGAGCGCCCGGACATTACCCGGGCGTTTCTGGATTTGCTCGCCGGACGCGCCCGCTCGGCGAGTGCGTTGTACATTCTGGGCGACTTTTTCGAGGCGTGGATTGGCGACGACGCCATGACGCCCTTCCAGCGTTCCATCTGCCAGGCCCTGCGCGAATTGAGCGACAGCGGCACGGCCATCTTTCTGATGCACGGCAATCGCGACTTCATGCTGGGCAAGGCCTTTTGCAAACAGGCCGGCTGCACCTTGTTGAAGGATCCGAGTGTCGTGCAGTTCAACGGCGAGCCGGTGCTGCTGATGCACGGCGACAGCCTCTGTACCCGCGACGAAGCCTACATGAAGCTGCGTCGCTACCTGCGTAACCCGATCACCCTGTTCATCCTGCGGCATCTGCCGTTGAGCACCCGGCATAAACTGGCGCGCAAGCTGCGCAGCGAAAGCCGCGCGCAAACGAGGATGAAGGCCAACGACATTGTCGATGTCACGCCCTTGGAGATTCCGCGGATCATGCAGCAATACGGCGTGAAGACGCTGATCCATGGGCATACTCATCGACCGGCCATTCACAAGCTGCAACTGGGCGAACAAGCGGCCCGGCGCATTGTGTTGGGGGATTGGGATCGTCAGGGTTGGGCGTTGCAGGTGGATGAAAACGGGTTTGCGTTGGCGCCGTTTGATTTCGCGACACAGTAAAGATCAAAAGATCGCAGCCTTCGGCAGCTCCTACAGGTTGAACAAAAATCCCATGTAGGAGCTGCCGAAGGCTGCGATCTTTTAGCAGGCACAGCTATATCAATGTCCCGCAGACGCCGCAGGCCCGGCCTTCGCCGTAAACGGCGGCTTGGCCAGCCACACGATCAATATCAGCCCGAAGAACATCCAGCCCAGCAGGGTGAAGTAATCCACCGTGGACATGATGTACGCCTGGCTGATCACCATCTGATCCAGCTGCGTATAAGCCTTCGCCCCTGCCCCGCCGAGATGCGTCAACGCTTCACGAGTCGCCGGATCGAACTGGGTGATGCTTTCGGTCAGATAAGCGTGGTGCTGGTCGGCGCGACGGATCCAGATCCAGGTGGTCAACGATGCCGCAAAGCTACCGCCCAAGGTCCGCAGGAACGTCGCCAGGCCCGAGCCATCGGCAATCTGATGCGGTGGCAAGTCCGACAGCAGGATGGTCAGGGTCGGCATGAAGAACAGCGCCACGCCGATGCCCATGAACAGCTGCACCATGGCGATGTGCTGGAAATCCACTTCATTGGTGAAACCGGCGCGCATGAAACAGCTCAGACCGATGGCCAGGAACGCCCCACCCGCCAGCACCCGCATGTCGAATTTCGGTGCGTATTTGCCGACGAAAGGTGACAGCAACACCGGCAGGATTCCCAGCGGCGCCACGGCAAAACCGGCCCAGGTCGCGGTGTAGCCCAGTCGGGTTTGCAACCATTGCGGCAGTATCAGATTGATCCCGAAGAACCCGGCGTAACCCAGAATCAACACGATGGTGCCGTAGCGGAAATTGCGATGGGCGAACAGCCGCAGGTTCACTACCGGGTGCTCGTCGGTCATTTCCCAGATCACGAAGAACGCCAGGGCCACCACGGAAATCACCGAACCGATAATGATGAAACTGGATTCAAACCAATTGGCATCGTTGCCTTTGTCGAGGACGATCTGCAACGCGCCGACGCCGATGATCAAGGCGATCAGGCCGACGTAATCCATCGGCTGGCGGCTGGTGACCACCGGGCGTTTCTTCATCTGCTGGGTCACCACCCATGCGGCGAACACGCCGATCGGCACGTTGATGAAAAAGATCCACGGCCAGCTGTAACTGTCGGTGATCCAGCCGCCCAGAATCGGCCCGGCAATCGGCGCCACCACCGTGACCATCGCCAACAGTGCCAGCGCCATCCCCCGTTTCGCCGGGGGGTAGACCGCAATCAAAAGCGTCTGGGTCATCGGGTACAACGGCCCCGCAACCACGCCTTGCAGGACGCGAAAGCCCACCAGTTCCGGCATGGACGTGGAAATCCCGCACAGGAACGACGCGAGCACGAACAGCAGCGTCGCCCAGATAAACAGCTTCACCTCGCCGAAACGGCGGCTGAGCCAACCGGTCAGCGGCAGTGCGATGGCGTTACTCACCGCGAACGATGTGATCACCCAGGTGCCCTGCTCCGCACTCACGCCGAGATTGCCGGAAATCGTCGGCAACGCCACGTTGGCGATGGTGGTGTCGAGCACTTGCATGAAGGTCGCCAGCGACAGGCCGATGGTGCTGAGCACCAGGCTGGGCGGCGTGAAAGAGGCGTTATTGCTCATCGCGAATCCTTTGACACTCAGGTTGCGCTGCGCCCGTTACAGGCGCAGCCGGCGGATTGGCGAATCAGCGATGCGCGGTCTTGCTGACCGCGGCGCTGTTGTCGTGAATCAATTGCGTGATCATGGCGTCAGCCTCGGCCAACTGGCGGTCGTAGATGCTGGTGCTGAACGACGCCTTCTGCGGCGGTTGTTGCGCAAGCACCGGGCCGCTCTGGTCGTGCAGGTCCACATCGACGATGGTCGACAGGCCAACCCGCAGCGGGTGTTTGGCCAGTTCTTCGGCGTTGACGTGGATCCGCACCGGCACCCGTTGCACGATCTTGATCCAGTTACCGGTGGCGTTCTGCGCCGGCAGCAAGGCAAACGCACTGCCGGTGCCGGCGCCGAGGCTGTCGATGGTGCCGCTGTATTTCACGCTGCTGCCGTAGAGATCGGTTTCGATCTCCACCGGTTGGCCGATGCGCATGTCACGCAACTGGGTTTCCTTGAAGTTGGCGTCGATCCACAGTTGATCCAGCGGAATCACCGCCATCAACGCCTCACCCGGCTGCACCCGTTGGCCGAGCTGCACCGAGCGTTTGGCCACGTAACCGGTTACCGGCGCGATCAAGGTGCTGCGAGAATTGTTCAGGTAGGCCTGACGCAATTGCGCGGCGGCGGCCATGACGTCCGGGTGCGAGGACACCACGGTGTCGTCGACCAGGGCGCTGGTGGTTTTGAGTTTCTGCTGGGCGTTGGCCAGGGCGTTTTGCGCCGAGGTCAGGTCGTCACGGGCGTGGGACAACTCCTCCTGGGAAATCGCCCCGCCGCTGGCAAGGTTTTTCCGGCGGTTGTAGTTGTCCTGGGCTTTCTGCACTTCGGCTTGCTGGGCGTTGACCTGGGCTTTCATGCCGTCGACGTCGCTGTACAAGCCGCGAACCTGACGCACCGTGCGGGCCAGATTGGCCTGGGCGTTTTGCAGGCCGATTTCGGCATCATTGGGGTCGAAATTCACCAGCACCTGGCCTTCGTGGACCAGATCACCATCGTCGGCGCCGATGCTCACCACGGTGCCGGTGACCAGCGGCGTGATTTCCACCACGTTGCCGTTCACATAGGCGTCGTCGGTGCTTTCGCTCCAGCGCCCGTAAAATTCGTGATAGGCCCAGACGCCCACGCCGCTGAGTGCGACGACCACGGCAAGCACCAGCAACATGAACTTGCGCTTGCCCGCGTTGGGATTGGCCGGGGTGTTTTCCGGGGATTGAGTTGTATCGGCAGTGGCCATGACAAGTACCTTGAATTAGTGGGTCAGCGTGGCTGGAGCGGCGTCGGCCGAGGCAATGGCCTCAGGCTGGAAGCCGCCACCCAGCGCCTGTATCAGTTGGATCGACAGGTCGATCTGCTCGGCATTCAGGTTGGCCAGCTGACGCTGGGCCTGAAGCAATTGCTGCTCGATGCTGAGCACGTCCAGGTAGTTGCCGATGCCGGAACCGTACCGTTGGACCACGGTGTTGTATGAATCCTGGGCAATGTCGGTGGCGTGCTGCTGGGCAGCGATTTGCCGACCGATATCACGCAACTGGTTGATGCTGTCACTGACATCGCCCAACGCCTTGACCAGGCTTTTGTTGTACTGCGCCACCGCCAAGTCATAGTCGGCGTCGCGGGAATCGAGGTCGGCGCGCAGGCGGCCACCGTCGAAAATCGGCACGGAAATGGTCGGCGCGACATTGAAGAAACGACTGGCCGAACCGAACATCGCATCGCCCAACAATGATTCGGCACCTGCCGCCGCGCTGAGGTTCAAGTTCGGATAGAACTGCGTTTTACCGGCGTCGATATTCTTGCTCGCCGCCTCGACCCGCCAGCGCGCGGCGACCAGATCCGGACGACGACCGAGCAGCTCGGCCGGCAGCACCGACGGCAACGCCACGGCGCCCGGCTTGAGAATGTTCGGCCGGACGATTTCATTGCCGCGATCGGGGCCTTTGCCGAGCAGCACGGCCAGCGCTATCCTGGCGCTTTGCAGGCGTTTTTCGGCGTCGATCAGGTTGGCTTCGGACGTGGCTTCCAGGCTTTCGGTTTGCTGGAACTGGTACTGGCTGTCGATCCCGGCGCTCAGGCGACGCTGGCTCAAGTCGAGCATTTGTTTGGTGCGATTGAGGTCTTCGGCGGACAGGTCGTGGACGATGTAAGCCTGCCCAAGATCGCTGTAAGCGCGAGCCACGTCGGCGGACAAGGTCAGCTGCGCAGCCTTTTGATCGACTTCCGCAGCACGGGCTTCGCCCAATGCGGCTTCCCAGGCGTCACGCTGACCGCCCCAGAGATCGAAGTTGTAATTGAAACTGGCACCGATGCTGCGCACGGTGGCGTAGTTGTCGCCCTGCCCCAGAGGGTCCTGATCCTTGGCCAGACGCGAACGGCTGACACCGGCGCTGGCATCGAGGGTCGGCATCCGCGCGGCATCGGCGGCGTACGCGGCGGCGCTGGCCTGATGGGCACGGGCATCGGCGATCTGCATGTCGGGGCTGTCGTGCAGGGCTTCGCGGATCAGGCCGTCGAGCTGCGGATCGCCGAGGTTTTTCCACCAGTCGCTTTTCGGCCATGCCGCCGGCGACAACGTCACGCCGCTGAGGGATTGCCCGGCCTTGAGGTTTTTCGCATCGAGGCTGACGCCTTCGGTGGTCAGGCCGCTGTAGCTGGCGCAACCGGCCAGGCTCATGGCCAACAGCACCAGGCTCAAACCGGTGCGCAGGGTTTTACTGTTCATTGTTGCCACCCAGACGCAGCACGGTGATCGAGTCACCGGCTGCCAGCAGAATTTTCTTGAGGATCAGCTCCAGGGTCTTCAACTCGTCCGGAGTGATGGCGCCGGCCAGTTCATTCATGGCTTCGGCACCGATGTGCGGCAGGCGGTCAGCCAGTTTTTGCCCCTCTTGCGTGAGCACAAGCTGCACCTGCCGGCGATCTGCCTCGGAGCGCTGGCGAGCGAGGAAGCCTTTCTGTTCCAGACGATCGAGCATGCGCGTCATCGAACCGCTGTCCAGCGACAGGTGCCGACACAGCTCGCCCGGCGAATCGACGCCGTACTGGGCCATGATGATCAGCACCTTGAACTGCGCGGCGGTGATGCCGTGCGGTTCCATGTGCGTATCGAGGATGCGGTCCTTGAGCAGCGCAGCGCGCCCGAGCAGGAGACCGAGATGGCAATTGTGGAAATCGTCTGGCGTGAAATGTTTCATCTGAACACCAATTAGCTGCCTAGGCAGTGAATGTATGTCGAGATGTTACTGCCTAGGCAGCCAATGTCAACGTAATAGTTAGGAAGCTTTGTAATTAGTTGACCGGCGGTGTCGGTTTTTGTTTGCGTTCACGGAATGATTTGAACGCAAGGCTGCGCAAGCTCGAGTGGCGACGGAGGGAATCGGGAACACTCAGGCAGAGTCAGGCAGGCTCAGGAATCTCCAGCGACACCGACATGAACTGACTGATGCGCGAGCGCAACCAGCGCTCCGCCGGATCATTGTCGTGCACCCCGCTCCAGGCCATCGACAACTGCGCCGCCTCAATCTCGAACGGCGGATCTTCAGCGCGCAAGCCACACCCTTCCACCAATGCACACGCCGCATAATCCGGCACCGTGGCAATCATCTCGGTCCCGGCGAGCAATGCGCGCAAGCCGCTGAACTGCGGCACGCCGAGCACCACGCGGCGGCGACGCCCGACCTTGGCGAGGTCCAGGTCGATGTTGCCGCTCAGATCACCGGAAAACGACACCATCGCATGCGGTCGTTCACAGTATTCGTCCAGCGTCAGCGGCCCCGGCCGGGTGTCGCCACGCAACACTTTGCACGGAATGTCGCGCAGCTTCTTGCGCTTGGCATTCGCCGGCAAATCGGTGGTGTAGCTCACGCCCACGGAGATCTCCCCGGACGCCAGCAACGCCGGCATCAGCAGGTAGTTGGCGCGACGCACCACCACCACGATCCCCGGCGCTTCTTCCTGCAATTGGCGCAACAACGGCGGAAACAAACCGAACTCGGCATCGTCCGACAGACCGATGCGAAACACATCGCAGCTGGTGGTCGGATCGAATTCCTTGGCCCGGCTGACCGCCCCGGAAATCACGTCCATCGCCGGTTGCAGCTCCCTGAGAATCGCCAGCGCCCGGGCCGTAGGCTCCATGGCGCGGCCATTGCGCAACAGCAACGGATCATCAAACAGATCGCGTAACCGGCCGAGGGCAGCACTCACCGCCGGCTGGCCCATGAACAGTTTTTCCGCGACGCGGGTCAGGTTCTTTTCGAACATCAGCGCCTCGAAAATCACCAGCAGATTCATGTCGACGCGGCGCAGATCGTTTCGGTTCATAGGCACGGGTTCCTTGTGTATTGAGCCAGGCGCGAGGCTGACGATTGTGTCTGACTTTACTCAAGACTGCCCGCACCCACCATGGAATTAACAACGTTTAACTCGCATGCCAGAGCCTTCGGATTCAAGAATGAAGCCTACCGACACGGACATTTGCCATGGCTCATTTCCAGCAAAACGCCGCCCGCGCGACAGTCACCGAAGCGCCAAAAAAAAGCGCCGGCGGCCTCAGCCCCCAGCGCGAACGGTTGGTGAAACAACTGATCCTCGAACGCCTCGGCGACAGCCTGGAGGTGACCGAACTGGCCCAGGCTTGCGCCCTCTCCCGCAGCCATTTCTCCCGCGCCTTCAAATCCAGCACCGGCCTCTCGCCTCAGGAGTGGATTCGCCAGCAACGCATCGCCCGCGCCAAGCTGTTGATCCAGCACACGGACCACAGCCTCACGCAAATCAGCCTGGAGTGCGGCTTCTGTGATCAGGCGCACTTCTGCCACATGTTTACCCGCAGCGAGGGCATTAATCCGTTTGCCTGGCGGTGCCGGGTCATGCGGGACGTAAAAAGCAAAAGATCGCAGCCTGCGGCAGCTCCTACAAGGCAATACGTACACCCGTAGGAGCTGCCGCAGGCTGCGATCTTTTGATCTTACAGTCCTCAGCCCAACGGCATCAGCCGCTCCAGCGCTTCGGCCACCCCGCGCCCATAAGCCGGGTCAGCCTTGGTGCAGTTGTCGATATGCCGCTGGCGGATCAATTGCGGTACGCCGTTCATGGCCCGTGCGGTGTTCTCGAACAACAACTGCTGGCGCGCCGGGTCCAGCAAACGGAACAGGTTGCCGGGTTGTTCGTAGTGGTCCTCTTCCAGCCGATGGTCGTAGTGCTGGGCAAAGCCTTCCAGCGGCAACGGCGGTTCGGACAACTCCTTGGAATCCTCCCATTCGCCGACGCTGTTCGGGAAGTAACTGGCCGTGCCACCGAGGTTGCCGTCTGTGCGCATGGCGCCGTCGCGGTGATAGCTGTGGTGCGGACAGCGCGGGGCGTTGACCGGGATGTGATTGAAGTTCACCCCGAGGCGATAGCGCTGGGCATCACCATAGGAAAACAGCCGCGCCTGGAGCATGCGGTCCGGCGAGAAGCTGACACCGGGCACCACGTTGGCCGGGGAAAACGCCGCTTGTTCGATTTCGGCGAAGTGGTTCTCGGCGTTGCGATTGAGTTCCATGGTGCCGACTTCGATCAGCGGGAACTCGCCATGCGGCCAGACCTTGGTCAAGTCGAACGGGTTGTGCCGATAGGTGTTGGCCTGTGCTTCTTCCATCACCTGGATGCACAGTTTCCATTGCGGGAAATGCCCGTGTTCGATGCTCTCGTACAAATCCCGCAGATTGCTTTCACGGTCCTTGCCGACCACCACCGCCGCCTCGGCATCCGACAGGTTTTCGATGCCTTGCTGGCAGACGAAATGAAACTTCACCCACACCCGCTGGTTGTCGCGGTCGATCAGGCTGAAGGTATGACTGCCGAAGCCGTGCATGTGGCGGAAGCTGGTGGGAATTCCGCGATCGCTCATGACGATGGTCACCTGATGCAGCGCCTCGGGCAGCAGGGTCCAGAAGTCCCAGTTGCTGGTGGCGTTGCGCAGGCCGGTGCGCGGGTCGCGCTTGACCACGTGGTTGAGGTCGGAAAAACGCAGCGGGTCACGGAAGAAAAACACCGGGGTGTTGTTGCCGACGATGTCCCAGTTGCCTTCGTCGGTGTAGAACTTCACCGCGAAACCACGGATGTCGCGCTCGGCGTCAGCGGCGCCACGTTCACCGGCCACCGAGGAAAAACGCACGAACAGCGGGGTCTGCTTGCCCACTGAGCTGAAAATGTCGGCTTTTGTGTATCGAGTAATGTCATTGGTCACCGTGAAGGTGCCATAGGCGCCCGATCCCTTGGCGTGCATGCGGCGTTCGGGGATCAATTCACGGTCGAAATGCGCGAGTTTTTCCAGCAACCAGATGTCTTGCAACAGCGCCGGACCGCGCGGGCCCGCGGTCTGGATGTTGAGGTTGTCGGCCACCGGGGCGCCGGTGGCGTTGGTCAGCTTCTTCATGGTCAGGTTCTCGACGGTTACAGCTCATCAGGAGCGAAAACCGGCGCGGATCTACGCCCGCGCCGAGGCGCATCAACCCTTGAGGAACGCCAGTAGATCGGCGTTGAGCTGATCCTTGTGGGTATCAGTCAAGCCATGGGGCGCACCGGGGTAGACCTTCAGCGTAGAACCTTTCACCAATCCTGCCGAAGCGATGCCCGCCGCTTCATATGGCACCACTTGATCGGCGTCGCCATGGACCACCAGCGTGGGGATGTCGAACTTTTTCAGGTCTTCCGTGAAGTCGGTTTCCGAGAACGCCTTGATGCAGTCATAAGCGTTCTTGTGGCCGGCCATCATGCCTTGCATCCAGAACCAGTCGATCATGCCCTGGGACGGTTTGGCACCCGGTTTGTTGAAGCCGAAGAACGGACCGCTGGCGAGGTCGATGTACAACTGCGAGCGGTCTACCAGCGATGCCTGGCGAATGCCGTCGAATACTTCGACAGGCAGGCCGCCGGGGTTGGCTGCGGTCTTGAGCATCAGCGGCGGCACTGCGGAAATCAGCCCGACCTTGGCCACACGGCTGGTGCCGTGACGACCGATGTAACGCGCCACTTCGCCGCCACCGGTGGAGAAACCGAACAGCACGGCGTCTTGCAGATCGAGCCGTTCGATCAACTGCGCCAGATCGTCGGCGTAATGGTCCATGTCGTTGCCCGACCACGGCTGGCTGGAACGACCATGGCCGCGACGGTCGTGGGCGATGACCCGGTAACCCTGGTCGGCGAGGAAGATCATCTGCGATTCCCAACTGTCGGCATTCAGCGGCCAGCCGTGACTGAAGACGATCGGCTGACCGGTGCCCCAGTCCTTGTAGTAAATCTCGGTGCCATCGCGGGTGGTGAACGTGCTCATGGGACGTGCTCCTTAACGTGGGGGTTGGGGGTGAATCAATCGGCTGTGCGGCGCATTCGCTCGGCCAGTCGCGCGACCCGCTCGCCCAGGTGCGCAGCGGTGCAGCGGTCCTCAAAGGGCGGGGCGAAATCGGGAGACTGCTCGACGTTGGACTGGGCCATGGCGCCCAGCGAGCTGCCGAGCCGGTTCATTTGCCCGTCGAACAGCCCGGTGGCTGAGCGTGCCGGCAGCACGTCGAGCCCGACCCAGATCATCGAATGCTGAGCGGCGAACACCGCCATCTGCTGCAAGGTGTTGAGCTTGTCGCCGCACAGGCAGCCGGAATTGGTGAAGCCGGCGGCCAGTTTGTCGCGCCACGGTTGCGCCAGGTAGAAGGACGCCGTCGCTTCCATGAATGCCTTGAAGGCGGCCGAGGCACTGCCCATGTAGGTCGGCGCACCGAAAATGATCGCGTCAGCGTGGTGCAGGTGGTCCCAGTGTTCGTCGACATCCTCGACCGCAATCAGCCGGCAGATGCTGCCGGGGTGTCGTTGCACACCCTGGGCCACGGCTTCGGCCAAGACCCGGGTGTGCCCGTAGCCACTGTGATAGATCACCACCACGTTGCTCATCCCGGTGTCCTTGCGATGGGTTAAACCTGCTGTAGGAGCAGAGTTTTGGGCCTGGACCGGACGCACGACGAGTTAAACGTTGTTAATTTTCCCTGACGCACCAAAAGCCCTTCCCGTCCCTTTTCCGACGCCGCGCCCAACAAATACGCAACCCACCGACTATGCTGGGAAACCGGCAGTCGCAGCGAACACCCGGCAGTCAGCCGGCCACTGCATTGCGCTCGGTAAAAAACCTGAGGAACATGCGCGAAAACCGCGATCCAGACGGATGCAACCAGGAGTGACCCGTTGACCCTTGCCCTCGAACAGGCTGTGCATTTCGGCCCCTACAGGATCTACCCCGGACAGCGCCTGGTGATGGAGGCCGACCAGCCCCTGCGCCTGGGTCGACGGGCCATGGACATCCTGTTGATCCTGCTGGAACACGCCGGGAACGTGGTCAGCAAGCAGCAACTGATCGCCGAAGTCTGGCCTGACAGCGTAGTCGAAGAAATCAACCTGCGGGTGCACATGGCGGCCCTGCGCAAGGCTCTCGGCGACGGCCAGGCCGGGCAGCGCTACATCGTCACCGTGGCCCAGCGCGGTTACAGCTTTGTCGCGCCTTACTCGCTGGAACACGTCGAACAGCACCCGGCAGGCGACCCGATTGAATCGAACGGTCACAACCTGCCCGTGCGTCATACCCGGCTGATCGGCCGCCAGGCGCTGGTCGACAATCTGGTGACGCAACTGCCGCGCCAGCGCTTCATCACCCTGGTCGGCCCAGGCGGCATCGGCAAGACTACCGTGGCCCTGCGCGTCGCTGAACAACTGATCGGCCGCTACCGCGACGGCATTCGCCTGCTGGACCTGGCGCCGATCAACGATCCGATGATGATCAGCGGTCACTTGGCTACGCTGCTGGGCCTGTCTCTGCACGGCAACGAACCGCTGAGTGGACTCGCCCTGTTCCTGCGCGAGCGACAGCTGCTGCTGGTCATCGATAATTGCGAACACCTGATCGACAGCGTGGCGCTGCTGTGTGAAAACCTGCTGCGTGGCGCGCCGCACGTGCACATTCTGGCCACCAGCCGTGAGAGCCTGCGGGCCGAGGGCGAATTCGTTCAGCGTCTGGAATCGCTGGACTGCCCTCCTCCGATTGCCGTGCTGGACCGCGCCCAGGCCTTGAGTTTTTCCGCGTTGCAGTTGTTCGTTGAGCGAGCCATGGCCAGTCATGACAGCTTCGAACTGCACGATGCCCAATTACCGCTGCTGATCGACATCTGCCGGCGCCTCGACGGGATTCCGCTGGCGCTGGAACTGGCCGCCGCGCAAGTCGCCAGCCTTGGCCTCGACGGTTTGCTCGCGCAACTGCATGACAGTTTTCGCCTGCTCACCCACAGCAGCCAGACGACCCTCGCCCGCCATCAAACGCTGCACGCCACGCTGGACTGGAGCTTCGAACTGCTCAACGCCTGCGAACAGACCTGCTTGCGCCGACTGGGCGTGTTCCGCGGTGGCTTTACCCTGGCGTCAGCCGCTGCGGTGATCGTCGGCGAACACATCGAGCCCGGCGAGGTGTTTGGTTCGATCACGCAACTGGTGGCCAAATCCCTGTTGAGCGTGGACGTTGGCGACGAAGACGTGTTCTACCGCCTGCTCGACACCACGCGCAGCTATGCCCTGGAAAAACTCGAACAGGCCACCGAACTGCCCGGCACCCGGGAACGCCACGCCCAGCGTTGCCTGACGCTGATGCAGCAAGCGCAACACGATTGGGAGTTGATTCCGACAGCGCTGTGGATCGAGCGTTATGCCCGAGGCCTGGAGGACATTCGCGCGGCCCTCGATTGGGGCTTGAATGCGCGGGGACCGCAGGCGCTGGCGATCCAGCTGACGGCGGCCTCCACACCGCTGTGGCAAGAACTGTCATTGCTTCGCGAACACGGTGGTTACGTGCGCAAGGCCCTGGCCCTGCTCGATTCGGCCGCCGAGCCTTGCCCGCGTTTGAAAATGTCCCTGAAACTGGCCCTCGGCAGTGCCTGCTACCACTCCCAGGGCGGCAGCGCTGAAACCATCGGCGCTTTCGTCACCGCCAGAACCCTGGCCAAAGAGTGCAATGACGTGGTCGGCGAACTGCGCGCCGTCTCCGGGCACATGGCGGTCAACCTCAGCTGCGGCCATTATCAAATGGCACTGGAACAGAGCCAGCAATTCGACCGTTTGGGCCTGCATGGCGACCCGGTGCTGTCGCTGAGCACCCATCGTCTGCGGGTGCTGGCCCTGCATTTTGCCGGGGATCAGCAACGCGCCCGGCTCAATGCCGAAGAAGTGATCCAGCGCATGGCCCACAGCGGCCATCTCAACCGTTTCACCCACGGCTTTGGCGTGCAATACGACCAGAGCGTCGCCGCCCTGACCATCCTCGCGCGCATCCTCTGGCTGCGCGGCCAACCGGAACAGGCCTGGCGCACGGCCCGCCAGGCATTGGACGTTGCCCTGCAGATCAACCATGGCACCTCGATCTGCTACACCCTGGCGCTCGCGGGTTGCCTGATCGCCCACTACAACGGCAATACCCGCACTGCCCGCGAATTGTTGCAGTTGCTGCTGGAGCAGGCACAGAAACACTCGGTGCAGTTGTTCTACAACTGGGCGCAACACTACGCGCAGGTCATTGATCGTGCCGCTGCGCCGCGCCATCCGGGAGTCGGCCTGATCAAGGAAATCATGGTCACGCTGGATACCGCGTTCGTCGATGATGATCTGCTGCAACGCGCCGACAGCGGCGCCGCCGGCTGGAGCACCGCAGAGATTCTGCGGGCTCGCGCCGATGTGTTATTGGCTGCCGATTGCCCGGTAAAAAACTGCGTCGCCGAAACCGTGCTGATCAAGGCAATCAACGTGGCGAAATCCCAGGGCGCACTGGCCTGGGAACTGCGCAGCGCCACTTCGCTGGCGCGACTTTGGCAGCGTCAGGGCCGCTACCGCCAGGCCCATACGCTACTGGCGCCGATCTACCAGCGCTTCACCGAAGGTCATGCCACGCCCGACTTGAAGGCCGTATGGCGCTTGCTTGATGAGTTACAAAGCGACGTGCCGGTCTGACGGTCGCTGCGTATGGCTGATGTAACCGGCGTAGCGCATTTCAATCGTGCGCAAAGCGCCACTGTGTTCGAGTTTTTCCAGGGCATAATTGCGCGTGGTGTTAAGGAAGCGGAACCGACTCACGCCGTTGCCTTGCTCCAGTGACAACAGCGACTTGAGCACAAGACTGTCCATCACGCGGGTCAGGTTCGCGGGCAGCAATGTGGCGCAACTGACCACGCCCATCGCCGCGTCCAGGGTGAACGCCGACTTGAACACCGCCAGACGCTGCAACACGGTTTGCTCAGCCGGGCTCAGCCGTTCGTAGCTCCAGTCGAGAGCGGCCTTGAGGGTCTGGTGTCGCGGGACGGCCGTGCGCCGACCCTGGGTCAGCAGTTGAAAACAGTTGTCCAGTTGCGCTTGCAACCCCACCAGCGCCAGCGCATCGATCTGCGCCGCCGCCAGCTCGATCGCCAGGGGCAAACCATCGAGCCGTCGACAGATTTCGCGTACAGCCTTGAGGTCCTGTTCGCGCAGAGCAAACCCTTGCTGACGGGCCCGGGCGCGGCTGACGAACAGCTGCACCGCCGAATACCCCATGAACTCGTCGATGCTGCGTAACGCCGAGACGGGCGGCACCACCAGCGGCGGCAACGGCAGGAGTGTTTCGCCGGTCGCCCGCAGCGGCTCGCGGCTGGTGACCAGAATCGACAAGCGTGGCGCCGAGGCCAGCAGCGCTTCGATCAGGGTCCGGCAGCGTTCCAGCAAGTGTTCGCAGTTATCGAGGATCAGCAGCGCATGCCATTGCCCGAGCGCCTCCAGGGTGGTGCCGACGTTCAATCCCAGGGTGCGCGTCAGATGATCGACCAACTGCGCAGGGTCATCGATCGTGGCCAGGTCCACCAGCCATACGCCGTCGCGATAATGCTGTAACAGCAATTCGCCGACCCGCAGCGCGACGGTGGTCTTGCCGATGCCGCACGGCCCGACCAGCGTCATGAAGCGCCGTACCGGCAACTGGCGCACGAGACTGCCGACCAGCGCATCGCGCCCGGTGACCGGGGTCAGCCGCGCCGGCAGGTTGTGTTGGGGTTTGTGCAGGTTTTCGAGCGAGATCGGCGTGAGCTCCGATGCCTGCTGTACCGGCGCGACAAAGCTGTAACCGCGCTGGGGAATGTTGACGATGTAGCAATGGCCGTTCTGCCCGTCGCGAAAGGCCCGCCGCAGGGCGGCAATGTGCACCCGCAGGTTGATCTCCTCGACCACCGAGCGCGGCCAGACCTGTGCGATCAGTTCCTCTTTGCTGACCACCGAGCCCGCGTGCTCGACCAGCACCTGCAAGATATCCAGCGCCCTTCCGCCCAGCCGCAGCGGTTGATCGCCTTCCAGAACCAGTCGCTGATTCAGGTGGAATGCGTAGGGGCCGAAGCGCAGCACCGTGTCGCTGTGTAAGTCTCTAATGCTGTTCATGCACGTTCACCCGCCGGGAGCCTGCTCGGCACGCGAGTCCATCCAGGCTCCGTACCTTCCTTGCAATGAGTTCTCGGCTATCTTGGCAGGCCTCGGTGACGGTACAACTGCCACGGGGGGAGCGTACCGGCCATAACGGTGCGCACAACGGCCAAGGGCGCTAGCTGAACTGCTCGCGGTACTGGGTCGGGGTCAGGCCGAGTTTTTCACTGAACAAAAAGCGCATATGCCGCACGCTGCCGAAGCCGCTCTTGAAGGCCACGGTCTTGAGTGGCAACTCCGTTGTTTCCAGCAGGTTGCGGGCGCTATCGATGCGCGCACTTTGCAGGAACTCCATGGGCGTCATGCCCACTTCACGGGCGAAGACCCTGGCGAAGTGACGCGGGCTCATCGCAGCCAGACCTGCCATGCGTTCGATGCCGAAGGTTTCGTCGAGGCGTTCGAGCACATGGTTCTGCACCCGGGTGATCGCCGTTTCGTGAGGCGCCACCGCCGCCATCAACGGACTGAACTGCGCCTGGCCACCCTGGCGTTTCATCACCACCAACAATACTTTCGCCACGTCCTGGGCGACTTTCTTGCCATGGTCCCGGGCGACCACCGACAACGCCAGGTCGATCCCGGCCGTGACGCCGCCGGAGGTGATCAGGTTGCGGTCCTGAATGAAAATCTGGTCAGTCTCGACGGTGGCCGTCGGGAACGCCTTGATCAGCCGCTCGGTGTAATGCCAGTGCGTGGTCACGCGATAGCCGTCGAGCAACCCCGCATGCCCCAACACGAAGGCCCCGGTGCAGATCGAGCCATATCCGGCGGACCGGCCGACGTTGTGCCTGAGCCAGTCGAGCAGCGGCGGATGGTTTTCGTTGTAGGCACCGGGACCACCGGGCACCAGCAACAGGTCATAGCCGTCGCAGGCCTGATCGATGTGCACATCGGCATGCACGCTCACCCCGTTGGACGCCCGCAGCGCACCGGGCTCGGTGCCGATGGTCGACAGCACATAGTGATCGTCGGGTTTCAGGTAACGGTTGGCGATGGAAAACACCTCCATCGGCCCGGCCATGTCGAGCAGGAGGAAGTTGGGGAACAGCACCATTGCCACGGTTTTCATGGGTTGGACATCACTGGAATCATAAGAAAAGAACCTCGGTCCCTGTAGGAGCCGAGCTTGCTCGCGATAGCGGTTTCACATCCACCATCTCCACTAAATTCAAGACCGCTATCGCGAGCAAGCTCAGCTCCTACAAGTTTTGCATGCTGAGCATTATGTCCAAATGCGCGATCAACGTCGTCCGCCCATTACTGTCAACTTGAACGAGACAGTATTTCAATTTTCATCTACTTATTGCACCAACCAGTAACCATTAACCTTCTCCTCACTCGGACGAATCAACGTCCCCGCAGGAGAATCCATCATGCTGACCCTTCGCAAAGCTTCTGATCGTGGCATGGCCAACCATGGCTGGTTGAAGTCGTTCCACACCTTTTCCTTCGCCAACTACCGCAACCCGAAAGAACAGGGTTTTTCCGACCTGCTGGTGATCAACGATGACCGCGTCGCCGCCGGCAAAGGTTTCGGCCAGCACCCGCACCGCGACATGGAGATTTTTTCCTATGTGCTCGAAGGTGCGCTGGAACACAAGGACACCCTGGGCACCGGCTCGGTGATCCGTCCCGGCGACGTGCAGTTGATGAGTGCCGGCAGTGGCGTGGCGCACAGTGAATACAACCACTCGGACAAACGCCCGGTGCACTTCCTGCAAATCTGGATCGTGCCGGAAGTCAGTGGCGCCAAACCTCGCTATCAGCAAGAGCACTTCAGCACGCAGAAAAAACGCGGTCGCCTGCAACTGATCATCTCGCCCGACGGCGCCAAGGGTTCGCTGAAGGTTCGTCAGGATGCACGGGTATATGCCGCCCTGATCGACGGCAAGGAAAGCGCCACCCTGGAACTGGCCGCCGACCGCTACGCCTACGTGCATGTGGCGCGGGGCAGTGTCGAACTCAACGGCCAGCCGTTGCAGGAAGGCGATGGTGTGCGGGTTCGCAAGGAACAGGTGCTGACGTTGAGCAACGGTGTGGATGCCGAAGTGTTGGTGTTCGACCTGCGCCCGCAAGAGTTGCCGGAAATGCCGTAACCGAAAAGATCGCAGCCTCGCTTCGCTCGACAGCTCCTACAGGTTCTCACCAATTTTTGTAGGAGCTGTCGAGTGAAACGAGGCTGCGATCTTTATTCACCGGTACCGGAAAACCCCGCCACAATCTCGTCAATCACCGCTCGCACCCTCGCGGTATGCCGCAGGTCCGCATGGGTCACCAGCCACACGTCATACGGCATCGGTCGCGTACGTTCCGGCCACAGCCTGACCAGCCCGTCCCTCTCCCCCACGTATAGCGGAATCTCCCCGATTCCGATCCCCGCAGCAATGGACCGTCGCACCAGCAAACTGGAACTCAGGCTCGAAACAATCCGCCCGCGCCCCAGCGACTCGCCGACCAGCGTCATGTCCTTGCCACTTTGCAAATACGGCTGATACACCACCAGATCATGCCCATCGAACGCCGATCCGGGTTCCGGGATGCCATGCGCGTCGACGTAGGCTTGCGAAGCAAACAAACCCAACGGCCAACGAGCGATCCGCCGGGCGATCAGGTCCGGGTTTTCCGGCCGGGTATTGCGCACCGCGATGTCGGCCTCGCGCTTGGCCAGGCTGAGGATTTGCGTCGAGGCGTCCAGTTGCACTCGCACGTCCGGGTGTTGCTGATGTAGACGGGCGATGGCCGGGATCAGGAAGTCGATCGCCAGTGAGTCAGTGGTGGTGACGCGCACGGTGCCCGTCAACCGATCATCCAGCCCCTGAATACGTCGCTCCAGCTCCAGCGCCGAATGCTCCATTTTCTCCACGGCTTTCAACGCCGCTTCACCGACAGCCGTCAGTGCATAACCCTCGGAAGTACGCAAAAACAGCGTCGCGTTCAACGACTTTTCCAGCGCAGTGATGCGCCGACCGACCGTCGCCTGATCCACCCCCAGTACCCGTGCCGCCCCCCTGAGCGTCGACTCGCGACACACCGCCAGAAACACCCGTGCGTCATCCCAATTCATAGGGTTCTCCAAGTGATGCATATACGCATCACGATAGCGCGAAATCGCTGCGTTATTGCAACGCGAGATCTGGATAAGCTGAGGGCCAGAGAAATTCCTACAGGAGAGCGTTCATGCTCAGCCCCTCCACTAATTCAAGCCAAGGGATCTGGCTGCCGATCTTTGCCGGCCTGTGCGCCAGTCTGGTCAGTATCGGCCTGGCGCGTTTTGCCTACACGCCGTTGATTCCCTCGCTGATCCAGGCCCACTGGTTTTCCGCCAGCGACGTGGTGTACCTCGGCGCCGCCAACCTGGTGGGTTACTTGATCGGCGCGCTGATCGGTCATCCACTGGCGCGACGCACGTCTAACACAACCGCATTGCGTCTGATGATGCTCGCCGTGACGCTGGCGTTTTTCGCTTGTGCCTTTCCGCTGTCGGTGAGCTGGTTTTTCGGCTGGCGTCTGCTGTCCGGCATTGCCGGTGGCGCGATCATGGTGCTGGTGGCGGCAACGGTACTGCCCCACGTTCCGGCGTCGCGCAAAGGGCTGGCCAGTGGTGCGATCTTTCTCGGGATCGGGCTGGGCATCGCCGGGTCGGGGACGATCGTGCCACCGCTGCTGAGCCTTGGCTTGCAGCAAACCTGGCTTGGCCTTGGCGTCCTCGCGCTAATCCTGACGGCAGTAAGCTGGTTCGGCTGGCCGTCAGCAGCGAGCCATACAACGACGACGCTCGCCGATGCCACGCCGACGTCGATCAACCCGAAGGTCTACCTGCTGTTTGCCCAATACGCGCTCATGGCGGCCGGACTAGTGCCAGCCATGGTGTTCCTGGTGGATTACGTGGCCCGTGGGCTCGGTGCCGGGCAACACATCGGCGGCCTGATCTGGGTGATGTATGGGCTCGGCGCCATTCTCGGGCCGGTGAGCTACGGCTTTTTGGCCGATCGACTGGGGGCACAGATGAGCATTCGCCTGGTGCTGGTGGTGCAAGCCATTGCCCTCGGCCTGCTGTCGATTTGCAGCGCTTTCGCGGCGCTGGCATTGCTGGCGGTGATCCTCGGCTCGTTCCCGCCAGGCATCGTGCCGCTGGGGTTGGCCCGGGTTCATGAACTGATCCCCGAACATCATCAACAACAGATCGCCTGGAGCCGCGCCACCGTATCGTTCGCCACTTTCCAGGCCATCGCCGGGTTCGCCTACTCGGCGCTGTTCAACGCCAGCGGCGGGCATCATGGATTGATGTTTGTGATTGCGGCGGGGGCGATCGTGGTGGCGCTGTTGCTGGAGTTGGCGGTGCGTTTGCCGGTCCGTCGTAATCCACTCATTGCGATGAGCCACCCTTGAAGATCAAAAGATCGCAGCCTTCGGCAGCTCCTACTGGGATACGCATTCCATGTAGGAGCTGTCGAGTGAAACGAGGCTGCGATCTTTTGATTCTGCGCGCCAAGGCGCGGTCCCATTTATCGAACACTTTGCGCAGAGGTATATGAAATGAGTTTGCCTAAAACCATGATCCAGATCGAAATCACCCAACCCGGTGCCCCCGAAGTTCTGCAACCGCGTCAGGTGCCCGTACCCACGGCGGGTGCCGGTGAAGTGCTGATTCGCGTGCACGCCGCCGGGGTCAATCGCCCGGATGTGCTGCAACGCGCCGGTAAATATCCGATGAAACCCGGCATGAACCCGATCCCGGGGCTGGAAGTGGCCGGTGAAGTGGTGGCCGTCGGCGCCGGTGTCATTGACTTCGTCGTCGGCGACAAAGTCTGTGCGCTGACCAATGGCGGCGGGTACGCGCAGTATTGCGTGGTTCCGGCCAGCCAGACGTTGCCGATTCCCACAGGCATGGACTGGGTACAGGCTGCGGCAATTCCGGAGACGTTCTTCACCGTATGGGCCAACCTGTTCGAAATGGGCGGCGCACGCAAAGGTCTGCGTGCGTTGATTCACGGTGGCACCAGCGGCATCGGCACCACCGCGCTGATGCTCTGCCGCGAGTTCGGCATCGAGGCCTTCGCAACCGCGGGCAGCGCAGACAAATGTGCAGTGATTGGCCAACTGGGGGCCGAAGCGATCAATTACCGCGAGCAGGACTTCGCCCAGGTCATTGCGGAAAAAACCGCGGGCCGCGGCGTCGATGTCGTGCTCGACATCATGGGCGGTTCGTACCTGAATCAGAATATCGCGGCATTGGGCATGGAAGGTCGGCTGGTGATGCTGGGGTTCCTCGGCGGCGCGGTGGCCAAGGACGTCGACCTGCTGGCGATCATGGCCAAACGCGCCATCGTCACCGGCTCACTGCTGCGCTCGCGCACCCGCGAAGAAAAAGCCGCGATCGCGCAACAGCTGCGCGAGCACGTATGGCCGGTGCTAGCTGCCGGTCGCTGCCTGCCGATGATCGACAAGGTGTACCCGCTTGCCGATGCAGCGCTGGCCCATACGCGAATGGAGGCCGGCGATCACATCGGCAAGATTGTGTTACGAGTGGGCTGATCCCACAGGTCGAAATTATTCCCGGACCAAACACACATCTGCTAAAACGCGAACTTAATGTCTGTGCCCATGGATCACCCGATGCCCTCTGCCCTTCTCACTCGTCTGCGTCGACGCTGGCTGTCGCTGCTGTGCATGGCCGCGCTGGTCGTCGGCCTGCCTGTGAGTTGCGGCGCGCTCAAGTACAAGGAACGCGAGTTGCTGTTCCGCATCGAACCGGGCACGGCCGGCTGGTATCGCGGCTTGCCGCAGGATGTTCAGGAGTTCGACATCAAGCCTGCCGATTTCAAGGCCGGACAGAACCTGCATGCCTGGTGGTGGCCGGCGGCGCGTAAAGATGCGCCGTCGATTCTCTATCTGCACGGTGTGCGCTGGAACCTCACCGGCCAGGCCTTCCGCATCGAGCAGTTACGCGCCATGGGCTATTCGGTGTTGGCGATCGACTATCGAGGCTTCGGCCAGAGCAAAGGCGATCTGCCGTCAGAAGCCAGCGTCTACGAAGACGCCCGGGCGGCGTGGGAGCGTTTCACCGTGATGCAACCGGACGCCGGCAAACGCTTGATCTACGGCCACTCATTGGGTGGCGCGGTGGCCATCGATCTGGCGGCAGATCTGGCCGTCCAAGCGAAAAAGGAGCACGTCCCGGTGCCCGTACGCGGTCTGGTGATCGAGTCCACCTTTACCTCGCTGGGCGATGCCGTGGCGGAAGTGGCCGGCAACAACCTGCCGGTGAACTGGCTGCCGGTGCGCTGGTTGCTGTCGCAGAAATTCGATTCCATCGACAAGATCGTCGACATCGACATGCCGTTACTGGTGGTCCATGGCCTGGCTGATCCGTTCATGCCATCGCGGTTCAGCCAGCAATTGTTCAATGCCGCCAACCAACCGAAACGCCTGTTGCTGATCCCCGGTGGGACGCACAACAACAGCATGAGCCTGGGCGGTACTCAGTATCGCCAGGCACTGGAAGGCTTGATGCGGGCAAAACCGCAGATTGCCGGACCGACGATCTCACAGGATTCCCAGGAATCCTGAGGCCTAGCGATAACCCCGCGCCTGCAAGTCGAACAACTGTGCATAACGTCCACCGGCCGCGACCAGCGTGTCATGATCGCCGCGCTCAAGGATCGCGCCCTGATCCAGCACAATGATGTGATCGGCGTTGCGCACGCTGGAAAAACGATGGGAGATCAGCAGGGTCATGCGGTCCCGTGTGTGTTGGCTGAAATGCTCGAACACGGCCGCTTCCGCCGCCGGGTCGAGCGCCGAGGTCGGCTCGTCGAGAATCAGGATATCGGCGTTGCGACGCATGTAGGCGCGGGACAGTGCGATCTTCTGCCACTGCCCGCCGGACAGTTCCTGCCCCCCGGCAAACCAGCGCCCCAGTTGCGTGGCATATCCGCGATCCAGACGCTCGATGAAAGGCGCGGCCATGCCTTCGGCGGCCGCTTGCTGCCAGCGCTGCACATCGTTGAACGCCAGCGTGTCGCCGACACCGATGTTTTCGCCGACAGAAAACTGGTAGCGAATGTAATCCTGGAAAATCACGCCGATCCGCCGCCGCAACGCGTCTTCGTCCCACGCCTGCAGATCGCTGCCGTCGAGCAGAATGCGCCCCTGATCGGGACGGTATAACCGGGTCAGCAGCTTGATCAGCGTGGTCTTGCCCGAACCGTTCTCCCCTACCAGCGCCACACTGTGCCCCGGTACAAGGTGCAGATCGATACCTTCCAGCGCAGCGCGGCTAGCGCCCGGATAACGGAAACCGACGTTCTCGAAACGCAGGCCATCGCCGGGAACCGCACCGACGGTGAGATGGCCGGTGTCGGCCACTACGGGTTCGGCCAGGTACTCATACAGGCTGGACAGGTAGAGACCATCCTCATAAAGCCCACTGATGGCGCTGAGGCTGCTGCTCACCGCCGTCTGACCCTGTTTGAACAGCACCAGGTACATGGTCATCTGGCCCAGGGTGATGCTGCCGTGCACCGTATCGACCACCACCCACGCATACGCCAGATAAAACGCCGAGGTGCCCAACAGACCCAGAACAAAACCCCAGCCATCGCGGCGCAAGGTCAGCCGCCGGTCCTCGGCATACAGTCGGGCGAACGTGTCGCGATAGCGCTGCAACAACAGCGGCGCAAACCCGAACAGCTTGACCTCCTTGATGTAACCCTCATGGGAGAGCAGCGTCTCGATGTAAGTCTGCTGCCGACTCTCCGGTGCACGACGGGTGAACAGGCGAAAGGCATCCCCGGAAAAGTGTGCCTCGGCAAAAAATACCGGCAGCGCGCCGACCACCAGCAACACCAGCGCCCACGGCGAAAAATGCACCAGTAATACACCGAAGCTGATCAGCACGATCAGGTTCTGGATCAGCCCCAGCGACTTCATCACCAGCGCCAACGGCCGGGTGGAGGCCTCACGCCGTACCCGCACCAGCTTGTCGTAGAACTCGGAATTCTCGAACTGAACCAGCGATAGCGTCTGGGCCTTTTCCAGAATCATCGTGTTGACCTTCTGCCCCAACTGCACCCGTAACAGTGACTGCTGGACGGACAACGCACGCTGAGTGGCGGACAGCAACGCCAACACCCCCGCTTCAAACAACACGTAACGCACCACCGGCCACAACGGCGCACTGCCCTGCTGCGCGTGCAACTGCATGGCGAAGGCCACCGCGTCGACAATCCGCTGACCCAGCCATGCCGCCAACGCCGGCAGCACCCCGGCGATCAGGGTTGCCAGCACCAGGCCGAGGAACAACCCGCGGGACGTGCCCCAGACCAGCCGCAAGGCACGTCTCGCCTGATCGAGTAGCGTGGTGAAGCGCTCAAAAACCAGGCTCACGCCTCAGACTCCGCCAAAGGCTCGACTCGCGCCCCCTGAAACCGCGCCCGATACCGCCCCGGACTCTCCCCCGTCCACTTCTTGAACGCGCGATGAAACGCGCTCGGCTCCTGAAAGCCTAACTGCTCGGCGATGTCGCTGATGCTCGCGCGGCTTTCACGCAATTGCTCGAAGGCCACCGCGCGGCGTACTTCGTCCTTGATCTCCTGGTAGGAACAACCTTCACGTTCCAGTTTGCGGCGGAAGGTGCTGGGGCTCAGGTGTTGTTCGAGGGCGAAGGCCTGCAAGGTCGGCCAGTGGCTGTAATGGCTGTTGCGCAGGCGCTGATGGACTTGTGACGCCAGGCCGTGCTGGTTGCGGAAGCGGATCACCAGCCATTGCGGCGCGGTGCGCAGGAAGACTTTGAGCGAGGCCAGGTCCTGGACCACCGGCAGTCGCAGATAGTGACTGGCGAATTCGATTTCGGTGCGCTCGGCGCCGAAGGTCAGGTTCGGTCCCCACAACAAGCGGTCGTCGCTGAGGGACAGCCGCTCGTGGCGAAAGTCCGCGCGGTCGATGGGAATGCGCCGGCCACCGAGCCAGCACAACAAACTGATCATCAACACCAGGAACGTTTCTTCGCCGAAACGGCTGGCGTCATCGTCCGCCGCCTGACTGTCCAGGCTGATGACCGCTCGTTTACCACGCACGGTCAGCGTGCCGCGAAAGTCGCGCAGGAACAGGGCGAAGTTGGCCAGGCACTGGCGCATGGCTTTGTGCAGATCGGGTTCCTGGATCAGCGCGCGGCAAATCAGCGCGAATGCGCCTGGCGGCATGCCATGGGAGTCGAGCCCGAAGAATTCGTCGTTCAGTTCACGGATCTGGATCAGCCACAACGCCGCAAAGGCATTGGCCGGCACCCGCGCCGTGGGCTGCAGAATGAGTGCCGGATCGATGCCGGCCTGTTCCAGCACGGTCCGCACGCGCTGCGGATCGTCACCCATCCCGTGGATCATTGCCTGCACGAAGTAGGCGGCCACCGAGTCCTTTTCCCGCATGTGAACGCTACTCTCCCCGTCATTTGAAATGGCAAAAAACGCCAGTGCCGTTGAACAGTTTCGGCATAGGACAACCGCCCCGCCGGCTCTAGACTCGCGGCAATAGTACGCCTTCGGCCGCCAACTCGGCCAAGGTATCGCAGGGTTTGAGCGGAAGGACGGCAACATGAATCTGCAAAACATTGGCGTGATCGGCGCCGGCACCATGGGTAACGGGATTGCGCAGGTCTGCGCCCTGGCCGGTTTCAACGTGACCTTGCTCGATATCTCCGAGAGCGCGTTGCAAAAAGCCGTCGCCACCGTCGGCAAAAACCTCGATCGGCAGATCGCCAAGGACACCCTGACGCCCGAGCAGAAAAACGCCGCCCTCGACAAGATCCGCACCAGCACCGATTACAGCAGTTTGCACAACGCGCAACTGGTGATCGAAGCGGCCACCGAAAACCTCGAATTGAAGCTGCGGGTGCTGCAACAGATCGCCGCGCAGGTCAGCGCCGATTGCGTGATCGCTTCCAACACTTCTTCGCTGTCGATCACCCAACTCGCCGCCAGCGTCAGCCAGCCCGAGCGTTTCATCGGCTTGCACTTTTTCAACCCGGTGCCGGTGATGGGGTTGATCGAAGTCATTCGCGGCCTGCAAACCAGCGATGCCACCCACGCGTTGGCGCTGGACATGGCGACCACGCTGGGCAAGACCGCGATCACCGCCGGCAACCGTCCGGGGTTTGTGGTCAATCGGATTCTGGTGCCGATGATCAACGAAGCGATCCTGGTGTTTCAGGAAGGCCTGGCCAGCGCCGAAGACATCGACGCCGGCATGCGCCTGGGCTGCAACCAGCCGATCGGCCCGCTGGCACTGGCGGACCTGATCGGCCTCGACACCCTGCTGGCGATCATGCAAGCCTTCTACGACGGCTTCAACGACAGCAAATATCGCCCGGCGCCACTGCTCAAGGAAATGGTCGCCGCCGGTTACCTGGGTCGCAAATCGGGGCGCGGCTTCCATGCCTATGCCTGAGCGTTGTTCGCGTTTCGCCGAGTACCGGGACAAGGTGCTGGAGTTGTTTGCCAGCAAGGGTTTCGGTCAGGTCGGCATGCGTGAACTCGCCACGTGCCTGGGGCTTTCCCCGGGCTCGCTGTATCACCACTACCCAAGCAAACAGCACTTGCTGCTGGACCTGATCGAAGAGTTTTACGAAGAGCTGCTGGCCACTTTAGGGCGAATCGAAAAAAAGGCCCCGGCCAAACGCGATCGGCTTAACAACCTGATCCGCGCACACCTGAACCTGCACCGCGACATGCCGTGGCATTTTCGCCTGGTGGAACGCGACAGCGGCTGCCTGAATGAAGAGCAACAAGCTCGGGTCCGGCAATTGCGCGAGCAGTACGAACGCCGGTTGCTGGTGATGCTCGGCGCGCGCTCGCGCTTTAGTGATTCGGGGCAACTGGCGGCCGGCCATGCGATTGCTGCCCTGCTCAACAACGCACCCAGTTGGCTGACACCCCATGCGCTTGACGAACAAGAGCATGATGAACTGCTGGAAAATCTGGTGAGCGGTGCCATCGAACGCATGCTGGCGCCACGGCGTCCGAACGAAGCAATAAGCATTGCCCGGTCTATCGAAAAAACATCTAAAAAAACCCAAGCTCCCATCGCGATTTAGCGCTTTGCTGCCCAGTCAATCTCATCGGAATTCGCCCATGAACGCGGCGTCCAATCCGGTATGCCCTTCAATGACCGGGAGCAAACCATGAAAATCAATCCGTATCTCATCTTCAACGGCGACTGCCGCGCCGCCTTCACGTTTTACGAACATTGCCTGCAAGGCAAGCTGGAAGCGATGATGACGTTCGGCGAAACACCCGCCGCCGAGCATGTGCCGAAGGAACATCACAACCTGATCATTCACACCTGCCTGAAAGTTGGCGATCAGATGCTGATGGCTTCGGACACCACGCCCGACCGCCCGACCCCGGGCATGAGCGGCTGCTCGATCTCGCTGAATGTCGACAGCATCGCTGAAGCCGAGCGGGTGTTTAACGCGCTGTCGGACGGCGGCAACGTCGAGATGCCGCTGGAAGCCACTTTTTGGGCGGCACGCTTCGGCATGCTGGTTGACCGCTTCGGTGTCTCGTGGATGGTCAACTGTGAAAAGGATCAGTAAGAAGCCTTCCTGATCACCGATGTTAACCGCATGAAACAGCCCAATCTGTAAGGGTTGGGCTTTCTGGCAACTCCCGGGCTGTCTGCTACCGTCAACATGCCACCCGCCGTATAGCAGTGGATTGTCCGGAGGAATTCCAACATGCCAGTGTCCTGGTCTGCCCGTTTCAAATTATCGCTATTGGCTGGCGGGCTCACCGCCACCCTGCTCGCACTCAGTGGTTGCACGAGTATCGATGCCCAGACCACCGCCTACGTCGGCGTCGAACATCCGGCACCAACCCTGCCCAGCGAAGTCGTCGTGCTGCGCTCGGAACCCCTGCGACCGCATGTTCGATTGGGCGAAGTGCTGATTGACGCCAGTGTCGACCCCGCCCCGCCCATCACTGAGGTGGAAGCGAAACTGCGGGATGAAGCAGCCAAACTCGGCGGCGATGCCGTGGTGGTGGTCTATGACCATATCGGGCCGGTGGGCGCCTACCTCAACGGACCGCTGTGGGCTCGGGACGTGCAGACCATCAACGGTCGCAAGCTCAAGGGTATCGTCATCAAGTACCGGACTTAACCTTTCGTCGCAAACTGATCCGAGAGGCGCAATGCACCGCCATGTCTGGCTTACGGCTTGCACAGGCCGGACTAGCGGCCCCAGAACGACATAATTCTGACACGGCAGCACTTCAAACTAACGCTTAAGGACTCCAGCAGTACGCTTGGTCAGTCACCGGAGATGTAACGTGTCAACTCTCAATGAAATCGCAGCGAACCACGCGAGAATGGCCAAGGCAAAAGAAGTCGAGGCAACCGGGCTGAGTGAGCGACAGCTTCAGATAGTGGGTAGTTTTGAAATCCCGTGCCTGGAACCGCAACAACAGGTTCCGCTGCACCTGATTGCTGGCGCGCAGGAAAGCAATCTTGGGCAGGCTGTTGGTTTTATGATTTGAGGCCGTGACGGGGATCTGGCGGTTTCCCTCATTGCGCCTTAGTGGATTTATGCCTGACCTTCACAGGTGCCTGCTCTTTGATAAAAAAAGAGGAGATCGCTAGCTGCAAGGCAACGATAAAAATGAAAACCGGCTCGAGCGGCCACCGAAAATACAGAGCCGCGACCCAGCAAACCATCAGAACCGCGGCAGCGATGCGTCGCTGCCGTTTCGAAATCCGCTTCGAAACTTTTGCAACCCATGCGTTTGTCGCTATATGTGAGTTAGCAGCGGATTTGGCACCGACCAGGACCTTGCAAGAGATTCCGGGCTGACCGCTAGAAGCCGCGGCCGACGGATCTTTCGAGGGTTCAGCGGCACTCAATCGGTGCCAACTACCTGCAATATGGTTTGTCACCAAAACAGCAAGAAGTCGGGTGAATTTGCGGTCTGTTTGGCACTGCGGTTTGGGCCCAAAAACGTCGAATTTGGAGGTATAGGTCAGGCTCTCGGACGCGATGGTTTGATTCCAAATCGGCCCCTGGGCCTTGTGATCAAAGGGTCGTCAGAAGGCCCACAGCCCGTCAGCAATCAATTCGAATAGGATGCGACCTCCCCGCGCTCTGTTCCGTTTCCCTAGCGCACAATCGAAAGTCCGGCTTTCGCTGCTTCCGTTTGTCTTCAAAGGCACGGCCCGCGTGACGTACAGCCGGTTTCGCTGATTTAGGATGGTGACCTTTAAGAACGAAGAATCGGAACTGAGCTTCCAGGGTTTAGCGCCGCGGAGCCCTGAGGAAAAACGCCCTAATCGCCCGGAAACAGTGCGCTTTCCAAGGTTATCTGACATGCGAAAAAGCTGAGAAAGGAAGAGAATTATCAAACAGGATTGGTGCCAAAGGCAGCGCGAAAAAGGGCCAAAAACGGCGTGAACTCACATCTGGTCAGAGGCAATCCCGGACCTGAATATCAGCGAAATCACCGGGTAGTTTTGCGCCAGTTTTGCGCCAGTTTTGCGCAGACACAAAAAAGCCGATCTAACTGATCGGCTTAAGTGTCTGATTTTACTCAGGAATAATGGTCGGGACGGAGTGATTCGAACACTCGACCCCTAGCACCCCATGCTTGCAGGGGCACAAAAAAGCTATACGGAACAGTCCTTTGGAACGGCGCCCACTGCAATCGATGCCCGACCGTGACTAACCGTGTTTTACGTTTCCCCGCAAAAGTCCCTACAGGCTTCGACGAGAAAGTCCTGCCCCGGCGTCCTGCCGAACGAACCACAAACCTTCCAACTGCTACCCTGTCCTCATTAAAGGAGGACACCACTTGCCAAACTCAGATCTACTCCCTTCCCTGCTATTCAAAATCAACGAAAATCAGCTCGCCCTGGAGGCTGCCATCATGGAGCTCTCCAATTGGGTCGAGCAGCGCGGTGCAGTCGAGGTTGCCGAAAACGTGCGCGGCGCCTTGGAAGCGATTGACCGAAACGAAGAGTTCATCAAGCTGACGCTCGCCGTGCTGATGACTCCGGAGTGACTGCAATCAGCCAATTGCTGCCTTATCGTAAAGGACAGGTGCGACCCAAAACGGGCACTTAGACGCTCAGCTGTGAGCCGATTTTGTTGAAGTCAGAGAGCCATAGTGAGAGGCACGGAGGGCTATTAAAACGGTTAAAAACTGGCGATGATGCCCGCATCCAGTAAGACAGGGAACCTTGGAATGACGGACCGATTTCTCCTTTACATAGATATCCTGGGCTTTACCGATATGGTGCGCAAAGAACCAAGGAAGGTAGCGCGCATCTATTCGATTCTAGATAGCCTGAATGTACACAAACATAACAGCTTCAAGACCATCGTTTTCTCAGACACGGTACTGGTCTACAACATTGAGCCGGCCGCCAACGACGCCGAGAGGGAATATCTAGTCTGGTACCTCACGGAGTTCGCCGAGGACTTACACCACCGGCTTACCGGTCAGGATATCTACTTCCGCGCGGCCCTCGTGGCCGGCGATTTCTCCCACTACGATCTGAAGCACGTTGAGTGTTTCTATGGCACTGCCTTGATCTCAGCATATCTGGCTGAAAAGGATATTCCGTCGCTTGGCTTGTTCATGGACCACGAATGCGCAAAGTACAACCAATTTTTCCGCTTGGCACCGTTCAATGCTGACTATTCCTTCGTCTATCTCAACCGCTCATTGGAGCAGCTGAATAAATATACCGGCGGCCATTTTCCTGTTGAGGACTACCAGATGCATATGGGGGATATTGCCCCTTACGTCACATGGCAGATTCGTTTTCTCCAAGATATATACAAACAGATGCGCAACCATCAAGTGCCGCATGTCCGCACTAAGTTCTTGGCCGCTTGGGATTTCTACAAGCAGCGCTACCCCGAGATGCTGGGAGTACTGGAGGAGAATGATTTTTCCGCGCACTCGTTGGGACGTGCGCCAGACTGGGATGATTTGGACAAGTACATGAAACGGGATATCAGCTACTTCAAACGAATCGGCAGCGGCACGAAACTGTCCAAAGCCATCACCAGCCCTAATAGGTTTAATCTTAAATTTTCGAAAAGCTTCAAGGGCTAGTAGCCATGATGACAGAGGTTGTGGCCCATAGGCGAAGCGAAGGGCAGATATTCGCCGATTTCTGGTGGAGCTGACCGGCTGGATTGGGTCGGTTTCAGCCCTTCGCGACGGGCAGTGATCGGCCAAAAAGTATACGTTAGAGCAGCTAGCGCAACGTAAGTACAGAGATGTACTATTGCAGCCGCGCTCATCGGCGCGCGCTGCCCACCTTCGGCTCACCTGGTTCGCCGGGACGATGAAATTTTTATTTATGCGCAGATTCCATGGTTGGCGGAATTCGGCAGTGGGCACTGGATAGATCCGCTTCAACTTTTGGAGCACGCATGGACCACCCTCATATCACCGCGACCGCTGTCGAGAAACTCAAACGCGCAGCAAAATCTTATCGCAATACCTCTGGTTGCCCTTTAGCTACCGCGCTCGACCTCGTTGCAGCGCAGGCAGGCTATTCGAACTGGAAGCGCGTCACCGAACTCGCCGCCAAACCCCCTGTTCCGGATAGCCACACGCTGTTGCCGGTCAGGCACCGTCACCTGCTCACTTGGGTGATCACCAAGGAAGGCATGGGGCACAAGCAAGTGCATACCGTTTCTGAGCTCTGCGCGGCGTTAGGTGGCGCGACTCCGGTTTTCATTCGTCAGGCCTGCGAAAGCGCTACCCGGGAAAACCCCTGCTTTTGCCAGCTGGACCCGTTCGCCACCGCCATGTTGGCTGGAGTGGCGGTAGACATCGGGGACAAGTACGACTCGTGGAATTACTTGTTCGATGCCAACGCGCCAGCGCGTGAATACCCGGCTTGGCAAAAGCGCGTGGTGATCGGCCTGAGGACTTCCGACCATTACCCCAACGAGCACCTGACAACGCGGTAGAATGATGGTTGGAGTGATACGCTGAACCCCATCAACTCGGCACATAAAGCAACGATCAACAACCTGTCCTTCCCGATGAACCCCAATAACACGAGGTATCTGGGCTCCAGAAGTGACTGATCGAGCACCGCACTTTTCTCGCCAGCAGAGGAAGCTGTGCGCTCGCTTCCTGATTAACGACATAGACAAGTCGGGCCGCTTGATTCAACGATCGATGTTTCCCGTAAGCTGCCCTGTGCGAAGGGCAGCGATGGGTCGAAAGCGATAATAGGCCACCGACAGTTCGTCGACTCACACTCGCTCGATTGCAATCACTCGGATACTGTATATTTAAACAGTATCAGTAAGGCATGCCCGTGGACCCGTACGAAATCGAAGACACCGACGACTGGCTCGGCACCCCAACGCCTCTCGAAACCTGCCGGCACTCGTTGCGCGTCTATGAGAACGAAGTCCAGGAGCTGACCCTGCAACTGCGCCAGGCCCGGGAAAGGATATTCAAGCTCGTCGAATTGCACGCCGAAGTGGCAAATGATCGTGACGCGCTGCGCTCACGGTTGGCTGCGGCCCAGGCGGATACATCCCGCCTCCGAGAGGAAAACTCTGACCTAGCTGGACAAGTCGGCAGCCTATTACGTGTTTCCGATCAGAGGGATCACCTCTTTCGAGAAAACCAAAGGTTGCTCATGGAGAAAAGTGATCGGACGAGCCAATAGCCCGTACATAGGCTTGGCAAGCGGCCAACGCGATCAGTCCTTGGTCACCGGCGTCGGTGATGGCGACAATTCGTTGAGCATGCGCTGCGTCAAGTTGGGCGCGCGTTCCTCCATGAACCACGCCGCCGGACGCGGTACCGGCTGACACTGAACAGCCACTGGCTGAATCCGTTGCGTCGAGTAGGACTGACAGCCGCAGATCAGAAGTGGCAAGGCGATCGCGCAGACGAGCCTGGTTGGTTTGAGCATCGCTCAGTTCCTTGTAGTGGGATTGTTCGCTGGCTGATATGCGCTGTTCGAGCGCTAGCCGTTTGTCCTGATCAGCACGCACCTGGACGGCGGCAGCGTTGCTGATGACCGTCAGATCGGCCTGGTGCAGGCCAGCCAGTTCGGACAATCGCTGACCGTAGCGCCAGTCCTGTACCTTCCACACACCGCCAGCGGTGATCAGCAGCAGTGCCAACACGCCAGCCATTTTCAGCGCAGTTGGGTTCATGGCACGTCGCTGAAGAAAATGTGATGGCCAAGCCGCAGCGTTTCCTTTGCTCCCTTCACCCAGACCGGCGGCTTCGGCATGCTGGTGGCGTAGTAGTGCGTGGCGCCCCTGGTTGGGTCCTGCACCATACCTGCCATCACTTGGTCAGCGGCGATCTGTGCCTGGGCAAACTCACGAGGTGGAATCGGCTTCGCTCCCGACAGGTAGGCGTAGTTCGGATCGCTCTTGTTCCAGCAACTGAACTGATACGGCCTCTGGCAAACGCCGGCATAGCTCTCGCCCCACCACGAGTTGGCTTTGCCATCGTCCACTCGATTGCGAATGGTCCAGCCCACGGCGATCTGCCCCGCCAGGCCTTCACCGCGGGCCTCGCCCCACAAAGTACGCGTTAGGATGTCTCGGTCTTTATCTGTTACAGACATAGTCTCCTCCGAACACAAAAAAGCCGGCAATTAGGCCGGCGTTACGAAGCAATAAAATTATTTTTTGATTTCTTAGCACCAATGAAAAAATGACACACCACTGAATAGTTTCCGAGCACAAATTTTGGTTACACTTCAGCAGTCAACTGGTGCACATATAACAATAAAGCTAAGCACCTGACAAAAAATAACAGACAATGGAACGCAAGCCATGCCGGAAATCTCACTAGAAACAGCGAACATTATTTATCGATATGCTTCAATAGTTGCACTAGTAGCTTTGGTGGCATCTGCAGGCGCCGGACTCGTAATCTATGTAACTTCGGAAATACGAGGCAAATACGCCGATGAATCAATCGAAAGAGCGAGAAATTTGGGAGCTCAGGCAAATGAGTCTGCTGCACAAGCAAACGTAAAAGCTGAAACCTTAACCAAGGAAAACCTACAACTTTCGTTAACCTTGGAAAAAGAACGAAAGGAACGCCTAGAGCTACAGAGACAGCTTGGCCCTCGCACATTGAGTGCCGAGCAAAAAATTAAACTAGTGGACATGCTCAAACATCTTCCAGAAAACGCAACAATTTTGATAACTCGAAATGAATCCTCAAAAGAAACAAATGATTATGCATCAGAAATTGCAGAGACATTCAAACGAGCCGGGGCGAATGTTGTCGAAAAACAGATAAACTTCATGACATTTGGCTCACCAAATTATGGCGTACGACTAGTGCTTTTGGGCGGTCCGGGAAGAGAAACAATAAAAACATCCATGCAATCAACCAATATCGCAACTGAAATCAAGCAATTACCCGAACCCGACCCAAAAAACCCAACACGGAATCTATATAACTGGTCTATGTCCGCCGCAATAGAAGTTCTTCCAAAACCGCCTCACCTATAAACAGCAAATTCAGCACCGACGCAAAAACGCCGGCTTGCTTGCCGGCGTTCGGGAGGATCAGCAGCAGTTGCTGCGCGGTGATGGGCATAGCTTTCTCCAGTGATCAGCTTCGTGGCGCTCCGGTGGCAAGCGCATCAGGGTCGGCAACAATGACGGGGATGGCGGGCACAACTGGCCAGACCGTGGCGGCGTACCACCCTGGCTGCTTGGTCACTTTGCCCAGAGCGAACTTGTAGGCTTTCCATTGCGCCAGGCTGATCAGCAAGGCTGCCTGCTCGGCTTCGTCCTCTTCGGTTGCTTCGCCTGCATCAATGCCGTACCCCAGCGTGTTGACCCGGTCCTGAATCCGGGCGATCTGCGCCGTGGCCTGAACATTGAACCCGGCTAGCAGACCCTTGGCCGAGGCCAGCACGCTCGCAGCAAGGGCGGCGTCTTTCATGGCCTTGGTGATAAGTTGAGTCCAGTCTATGTTCATGCTTCCGGCTCCTGATCCAATTCTTGCGCGACTGGTTCTTCAGGCGGCAAAATCTCCGCCATTGCTGCGGGGAATACCACAGGACCATCTGGCACACTTTCCAGTGGTATCGGAAACGCCTGTTCAGGGCTGAAGTTCCATGGATTCGGCAAAATCATGGTGAGCACCAGTTCGCCATTGATCCGGTCAACCTGCCCAGTAAACCAGCCGCTATGAATAGCCGTCGCAGGCAGGGTGTCACCCTCTACCACAGGGGAAAAATCGAAAATTTCACCGTTGACCGACAGGGTATCGCCGGCCTTCACTACTTCGAGATGATCGTCTCTGCGTTGAGGCTCAAGAACAATTCGCATCAGAACCACCTTCCGTAGGCAATTTGAACAACGGCTACATCCACCGTTGAAGAGGTTGAGGACATCGCATAAATGGCTGGCCCCGTGGTTGTGGTCGCGTTACCGAAGACCGCATGCCAGACGAGGCCTGACGATGGCGAAACATTAATCACCACGTTCGGATTTGCGATGAAGGTGGCCGCAAATGAAGACCCCGGAATACCACCGGATGAATAGAAGATGCCGCCGGTAGCCGTAGTGATGGGGATAGCGGAATAAATCACCGAACGCCTGCAAATCATCGTGCCATCGGCAAACTTGGTGTAGGTGCCGCTGGCATTGCTGCCAGTTTCGATGATGGCACCAGTGACTGTGCCGCCAGACTGCGAAACCGTGCCGACGCTGTTGGTTCTGCTATACATGCCGCTGGCATAGGTGTAGCTGGTACAGACCCAGTTACCACCCCCAAGGCTGCGCATCTCCGCCACATCGCCTGGCAAGGTGATGATGTTGGCAGAACCAGGCAGAACCAGTGAGGTGGCGTTGTGCGTTAAAACCAGCGTGCTGGTGAATCGCAAGCTGCGCCGAGCCCCTGCTGCGATCGTGCCCAACGCAGTGATCGTGGTCGTGCCACTGATGATGATGACGTTTGACGTGGCCGCGCCGATATCCGTCGTCGTCGCCGATGCGATGGTCTGGGTTGCAGCATCATTGAGCGCACCAGTCATCGTCCCACCGGCCAGCGCGAGCTTCTGATCCCTCAGCAAGGCGATGTATGATGCATAGACGCGCAGATAGTCATCAATGGTCGATGGCGATTCCGATCCGGACGGGCTGTTGCTGCCGGCCGTGGTCGAAAGGTCATTGATCGAAGAAGGGATAGGCATGTTTGTTCATCCCAATAAAAAAGCCCGCGCGAGGCGGGCTTTAGTTGAGTGAGGGCGTTACACCCTGGAGGTTTTGGTGGTGGACGAGCACTTATTGAAAGTACTTCAGCTTTCCGCCGTCTTCATCGGCGTGCAACTGTTGGTCAGACTTGAAGACTGGCTGACGTTCTTGGCAAAAAAACACCTACCCAAGGGCAGCAGGATCAGGAAGTTCGTTCTGATCAATCCCGACGAGGACTAGGTCGTTACTGCTCAGTGATTCCAAGCAGGCCTGGTGCCGTGATAAGCGGTAGCAGGCTTGGTTGTGGAGTTCGCGGGACAACCATATTCAGCGGTGGGTTCAATGCTGAGCCCACATCGGACATCTGCTTGGCCTTGCCGGCAGCAGTGACTGTCATGTTGAGTAATCCATTTATGCCTGGAATATTAGGCATCGCCTGGATGAAGCGCAGCGCATTCGATGCGGTGGTAGAGCCAGCAGGCTTCATCGGCGGATTCATGATGCTGCCGCCAGCTCGGAGGATGCGCTGATAGTCAGCCCAGCCTGCCTTCCCGAATAGCGCCCTACCCTTTTCCGGTCCGATCTTGTCGAGCGCCTTGCGCATGCCATTAATGGTGAAGGAGCCTCCAGTCTCGCCTTGCAGCGTCGCCGAATCACGGATGTAGGCTTGGGCGGCATCACGCAGGGAGCTCATGATGGGCACGCCACGGTCACGTTCAAGCTGTGATAGGCCCTTGAGTTGGTCTACCTTCATCTTCCCGACGATATCCGGCAGATCCTCTGGCGCGTAGTTGCCCTTCAGGATCTTCTCTACCAGTGGGCTCGCCTCCTGAAAGCGGAACCGATCGGCGGCGGCAGCGCGCGCAGACCTGAAAGCTTCCGCGATGCCAGGGGCCGCTTGTTCACCGGCCTGCTCTGCGCCGCCAGTTGCAGGCCCTACCCCACCTTGGAAAGGCACTATTTCGCCCCCGCTAGAGATTTGCGCAGCTCCTGGCAGACTTGGCTGACCTCCGATTTGCGCGGCGGTGAATGGCTGGCTGGCTTGGACAGGCGCAGAGCTTGGCGCGTGCATGCCTGGGGCCGGGTTCATGGCGGCGGACTCCCCGCCATCGATCGCATTAATCAGGTGCTTTTTGACGATACCAAGTGCTACGGCCTCAGCTCGGTCATTCGTGCTGTAGATGCGGCCGTTCAGAGCTTGGAGGCGCTGCATGGCGGTACCCATGTCGAAGGGCTCCTTGCCTTCGGTTGCCTTCTGGAACCAACTCAGCGTATCCGCCGGCAGCTTCGAACCAAGCATCTGCTGGTCAAGCTCGACAGACGCATCATTGACGAACTTGTGAGGATCAAGGGGAATGTCTCGACCTGCGGTGTTGCGCGCATTCTGGTACAGGCTGTCTGCCTCGGCTTTCAGCCCAGAATCATAGTCTGTAACAGATTTCTGCAGCACCTGCCCCCGCTCGTAATCCGTGGCATCGCCTGCCCCCTTTCTCACGCCATGGAGCAGCGAACGGTTAGCGTCCACAAATCGCTTTTGAATCTGGTCATCAACAGTGTTGAGTGTATTCTCCATCCACCATTGTTTTGGGTCGCGGCTCAGCCATCCGCGAGTGGGCTTGATTCCTAGGGCATTGAAGTCTGCCAGGCGCCCGAGCTGTACAGCATCCAAGTTGTCCACGTCTTCCATGGACTTCTTGCCGATATTGATGACCTGATCCTTAACAGCCTGCGGTAAAGAGCCAAAGTCGATACCTTTCTGGGAAAGCTTGGCCGAAACTTCCATCTCGATGGGTGCAGCCGGTGTTATTAAGGTTTTGACATGGCCCGCCACTGTACCTACGCCACGACCAACAGCAAGCCCGGCGCTACCACCGACTGCGCCAGTTAGCGCATTAGCGCTACGGTCAAGAATGTCACCTGGTTGGGATAGCGCGCCATATGCCGCACCTGCTCCGGCGGCCTGTTTGTAGCTCGCAGGGTTAATGACGGCATTGCCGGCGGTCTCCAGCAACCCGCCCGCAGTTTTCAGCGCAGGCATCGTGCGCGTAGCACTCGCTGCCTGGATAGCCTTACCGCCAGCCTGCAAGCCGCGGCCGCCAAGATAGGCCAGCCCAATTTGCCCACCGATGTTTCCGCCGATACCGGCCGGATCAGACATCAAGTCATCATCTGCGCCAGGGGCGCGCTGCCAGCCGCGAGGCCAAAGAACACCGCCAAGGCCGATGCCTTCCATCAGGTCGGCAACTGCCTTGCCAGCGCCAAGCGTGCCGCGCTCCAGCCAATTGCGCCCTTTTAGGCGGTCAGGTGGCGTCAGCGCGGCCTGAGGTTGGGCTGCGTCCTGCTGTTGAAGCTGAGCCTTTAGGGCCGGAGGTTGTCCAGAAGACTGCACGGCTTGCTCCTGCTCCAGGCGCATGCGGAATTCGAATTCTTCCTGTTCGGTCATGTTTTATTGCCCCTGACGCCGTTTGAACTCTTGATACCGGGCTTCTTTGTCAGGATCAGCGAATGCGCCCGCTTGTGGCGCAGCCATAGGCAGTTGAGGATGCGCGTTGCGCTGCACTGCCCTCTCCGCACCACGCCCTGCAGGTATCGCCATATCCTTGCCCGCCTGTTCGCGGGCCAGCCTTTTTTGCCTGATTACCTCATCGCTGTCGCCAACCACCGGGAAAAAGGTGCGCAGGTTGGCGGCCATCTCTGTCGGCGTCGATGCCGCTCCTGTCTTAGCGCGTAAAAAGCCTTCCGCCCACTGCTCCTGTGCCTGGGCAATCTTCTGTGCGGCATCGCCAGCAAGAGCGTTTGTATATGGGCTGCGAGCAAGCGCCACACGAGCAGGCGAGGCCGACCCGCCAACTTTATCAAGGACGTTTTGGGCACCCGTCATTTGGCTCAGGTACAGGGTGTTTTTGCCTTCAGACTCCGTGAGCTTGGAGGACGCGCCGTCCTGAAACGGCGTACCAGTTTGCGTCACGATGGGTGAGACTTGACCTGTCCCCTTATCGACTCGATAGCTGTTTCCGTCAGGGCCGGCAATGATTTGAATGCGACCAGCCTCCCGCTGGACATTGTTGGCGTCCTGCATCGTTGCATTTTGCTCCCGCTGGTTCGCGATGCCTGCCCAGCCACGGGCGTTGGCCGCGTTCTCACCCGGAGACATGGTCATGGCGAAGCTCTGGCCTGCGGTGGGGATGGCGAACTGCTTGGCGCCGCCCGTGTCGACCAGTTGCGGCGCGACATAGGAATCGATGGCCTGGCCCACCGGACGACCGTATTCGTCGTACTGCATGGTCTGCTTGCCGCCGCTCGCACTTGGCACTTCGACGGTGCGCGCGACCTTGCTCTTGGTTGCGTTCGGCAGCTGCGCGTATTTGGCGATGTCGTCAGGCTGCAACCCGAGAGCCGCGGCCTGCTGCCAGTCGAACGTGGCGTTACCGTCGGCATCCTTACCGTACAGAGTTGGGATGGTCTGGCGCTGCTGCTGGAGCATATCCGCCTTCTGCCGCTTCAGCGCGGTTGCGTTGGCAGCCGAATACCCGGCGATGCCGGACAGCCCCGCCGCACCCAAGGTATTGACCGGCCCGCCGCGCCCGGCAGTTGCCGCCGCGCCGAACGCCGCCGCCAGCAGGCCCTGGCCTTCTGGGGTTTTCACGAAATCGAGTAATCCGTCCATATCAGCTCCACATGGCGCGATGTTGAGCCATCATCTGTTGACGACGGGCGAGCAACGGGTCTTGTGCGCCCTGAGACAGCTGAGCCAGGGTTTGCGGGCCGCTGGCCGAGAGTGGCTGCAACTGCGGGGCTTGCTGCTGGCCCTGCCCGCCCCCGAGTAGTCCGGCCGCCGTCATGCCGGTAGAGGCCGCGTCAACGAACGGCTTGGCGTTGGTGGCGAACTGCCCGGCTTGCGTGCCCAGCGAGCTCAGGAGGCCCGCCGAGGCTGGCGCGGCAGAACCGCCTGCCATGGTCGCAGAACCTGCACTGCCTGCCGCCAGCGACTGGCCAAGCCCGAAACCGACACCACTACCAGCGCTTGCACCAGCCCCGGCCGCGCCTGCTCCAGCAGCACCCGCGCCTGCGGCCCCGGCACCAGCTGCTCCAGCACCGCCAGCCGCCGCGCCACCAGCCAAAGCCGCGCCACCCAAAAGACCACCCCCCGCCCCCATCGCGCCGCCAATCGCAGCGCCTTTCAGCGGTTTGTCCTTGTTCGACATCGCACCAATCACCGCGCCTGCAATGATCGGAATAGCCAGTAATGGGAGCATTATTTGCCGCCTCCAGAAGACTTGGTGCTTTGGGTTTGGCCGAGGCCGGAATCGAACACGCCCGACATGGCTGCCAACTGCTTATATGGAAGGTTCTGTTGATCCAGATAGCTCTGGTATTGAGCGTCCAGGTTCTGCTGGTGGTTGTCCTGGAACTGCTGGCCGACCTTCATCAGCTGGGAGGCGTCGGTGTAGGCCTGGTTACCGTAGGTCGGTGCCTGGCCGAGATAATTCTGCAGCATCTGATCATTGCGGTTGGCGTAGCTCTCGGCCAACTGCTGCTGCGCGGTGTAGTCCTGCATGCGCATACCCGAGGCCGTGTTGGCCAGGTTCTTGGTCAGGTCATTCATGGAGTTCTGCTTGGTCGCTTCCGCACCGGAGTTGCCGAACGATCCTGAGCCAACTGCTTGCGTGGTAATCCCCGGAGCGATGGCATCGTTGTAGTTTCGGGTAATGTCACCCATCGCGGCATCGATATTCTGTTGCAGATACGGGTTCGAGCCGGCATAGCCGTTCTTGGTGGCCGCGTTGCCCGAATTCAGGCCAGCCATCATGGTGTTCTTGCCCTGATTCATCAGTGAATCGCCGTAGACCGCGCGATTGGTGATCGCATTCGCTCCAACCTCCTGATACCAGTTCGGGCTGGCCACCTGTTGGCCGCCATAGCCCTGATACCCTTGATTGGAGAGGTCCATGGCCTTGGAGCTGTAAGCGCTAGCCAGAGGCTTGAGCTCGTCAGGGATGTTCTGTGTGGTGGTGCTAGACCCACCGCCTTTGTGCGGACGGACTACATCACCGCGAAACGCCGGCAGCGCGCCGATGGCAGGCCCGCCAAATTCGGCGCTGAGCTGTTCGTGCAGGGCATCAATGTTCACAGTTCAACCTCCAGGACTTGGTAGACCGGCGCGAATCCACAGCGCTGCCGATAAAGACGTTCTTGTGCTGGCTTGGCGGCGCAGCGAATTTTCAAGCAGCCAAAGGCCTGCGCCATCGTTTTCAGTTCATCAAAAAAGCTTTCGAAGTGACCATGGGGCGCGTACATCTCGTAGACGTACAGGACGCGGAAGTTGGGCAACTGTTCAACACCCACCACGCCCCAGCCGACGATGTCAGCATCACGATCAAGCCGGACAAGGGTCCGCTCTCCGCGACTCAGCAGCATCTTCAGCTGGTCACCGGTGATCTCCCCGCCCGAGGTGGCGCAGGCCAGGCCAAGCCGGTGCGCGCCCTCCTTCCATGCCACGTCGATATGCGTCGTCGGCACCACGATCAGTTTGTTCATCAGTTACCTGTCAGGTAGCGGCATTGCACGAAGGTGGCCGGATCGCCAGAAACTACACAGAGCCAGCCGAAGATCACGTATTTTGAGCTGGCCGCGCCAAGTTCAGATGGTGCGGAGTTGCGTACGAAATCACCTTGGATATAGGGCCCCGCAGTTGGAATAGTCGCCTGCGCGGTGTATAAGCCGGCGATTCTGCCCTCGGAGAGCAGATTGATCTGGGTGGCGTGCTCGCGCAGTTCACGCTGCATTACCGGGTCAGTGGTTCCTACGCGTGGCGTCGTACCGCACTTCATGGCTCAGCGCCTCCCTGCTGCGGCAAGGCCCGCATCCATGTGTGTGACCTTCACCGGCCCCGTGAACGTGAACGTCGCCTTGTGCCAGCGGGCGGTCTGTCGCAGATCGAACTTGCCATCCAGCACCGCGCCTGTTGTCGAAGCGGTGAAACCCACACCGGAGTTTTGCTGGATGAAGGTCTGCACTGAGGCGGTAGTTGGTGCCAGGGCATAGCGCAGGCGAATCTTGTTCAGCGACGAAACGCCATCGTCATCACCAACCTCGCCAGTCGTCATCGAACTGGCCACCGACACCCCTGTCATCGACTGAAGCTGGTGTGAGGTGTTGAAGATCGACATCGACTTGCCGCCAGCCAGCCAGAATTGGGAGTCGAACGAGTAGGACGACAGACCGTCGATGGTGGACGAGATCGCCGACAGACCGTCGATGGTCACGCCGCTGGAGACGTAGTTGAGCGCCGCCTCGATGCTGCGATTGGCCACGCCCCACTTCTTGGCGGTGATGTGATACACGATCGCCGAGTCAGGCGTGGTCGAACTGAGTGACGGGTAGAACACCCACACCAGGTTCTTTTGCTTGTCGAAGACGCAGATTGTTCTTTGACGGTAGGACGGGTTCGAGTTGTCGTAGAAGAACTGTCGCACATACCCATCGGCCACCGGAATTGGCCTGGTGCCGTCGAAAATCCAGAGATTGTCATCGCCGACGAAGAAGTGCGCGCCGCCGATGTCGCAGATCGCCTCTTTGCCTACGCAGCCCGCGTCACCACCCGGAACCTGAATCCAGTTCCATACGGTCGGAGCGCCAACGTACTGGCCAAGGTAGATCGAGCGTTGTTTGTAGGCAATGGCGTACTCGCCCAGACGCATGCCCGCGGTTAGTCGGCCAGCTGTAGCCACCAGACGCCCTGACGTGGCCTGAGTCGCAAGGCTCGGCGTCCATGACGTGTCATCAAAGGCCGCGCAGCAGTGCCAGCCATCCGGCTTTTCTGAGCCGTCGTTGGTGTTCAGCGCCATGACGAACGCGCCGACCGTGAACAGGATCTCGGCCTTGGGCGCAGTGGCAACATCGGAGAAGGATGCGCCAGTAGAACGCTGAATCACGTCAGCCCGGTTCGCGCACAGTGTGGCGTCGCCGAATTGCGTGATAGACCAACGCGTGTCGATGCCGCCGTTATACACGGCAACCCGTGAAACATCGGTCCAGGCACCAGAGGCCAGTTCGTAGAGCTTGGTGCTCGTCCCGGCGATGATGCGGCGGGTGTCGTCCAGCTTCGACACGACGGCGGCACCAATGCAGGCAGCGGCAAGCACGGGCGTGGCCGCAGGTGTTGCAGGCTCCGGAGCACCTTCCATGCCGTTCTGGTACGGAATCAGGTTCGCGCACACCGAGAGGATGCCCGGCGTCGTCACATCAGCATCCGGCGCAAAGCCCATGAGCGGAATCATCGTGCGCTCACCTTCATGGTGGTGCCGCTGTACCAGTCAACGTTATTGATGCCCGTGATCGCCTGGCTGTACAGCTGCGCCCAGACCGACAGACGCTCATCGTTCATGATGAACGGAGCGGCGGCAAGCAGGCAGGCATACAGGTAGGCGTTCGGCCAGTTGGTTAGCAGCCAGTTGGTGGTGTTCGACACCGACAATGCCGGGATGCGCTGGCGATAGGTCAGCTCCAGCGAGTACACGGCGTCCGGGATCGGGGATAACTCGGCGTTGGCACCGATCACCGTGAAGACGATCGGCTGGCCCGCATAATCGTTCGGGAACTCGACGCTGATCTCGTCGGGCGTGCGGTAGGACAAGGGCTGATCACCAGCACCCGCCACGACAAAGCGCCGCATTTCAAGCATGTCCGTCGGCAGCGCCACGGTGTTGACCCCAATCACCGTAGACAACGTCGTCTTGGTGTCCATCAGCCGGCCCTGAACTTCCGCGCTCAATTGCGCCTCGGCCAGGGTGATGAAGTCAGTGATATTGGCGGTCAGGTCGCTGCGGTTGAGCCACGACGCGACCGCTGTCTGCAATTCGCTGTAGTTGGTGATGCTCATACCTTGCCCTTCCAGATACGAAACGCGGCCAGATCAGGGTTGTTGAGCATTCGGCGCATGTGCTCCTTGTTGGAGATGCACTCATGAAAGGCGATGTCGTTCTTGTTGCAGTAGTCCTCGATGATCACGAACGGGATTTTGGCCGCGTGTTTCATTTCCGACCCGCCATGCATCCCGGCGTTGTGCAGGGACTTGGTGTATTCGGCGATGGGGGTGCAGTCCTGCGTGCGCTCGACTGTCATGCTCCCATCATGGAAATGGAACTTCGTTTCGAGGTCTAGCATCACGCGTTCTCCATCGGAGAGACCTGCACGATCCCAGGGGCGGTGACCTGAAGCGCGGCAACTTTGGTGCAGCCGCTGGTGGCCAGAACGACCGCGTCACCCGGCTGAATCAGCAGGTCGGTAGTGAGCGCAACAGGCGTGCCAGTACCAATGCGCACAGTGGCCGCAGCAGTTGCTGAAATACGGATGTACTTCGGATTGTTCCCGCTCGAATCAAGCGGAATGGTGGCGTTGGCAGACGCGCCGGACGTGGCCATGGCGATGCCAGTCACCGTCACCGTGAGGGCGAAATCAAGGGTGTTACTCATGGGTGAACTCCAAAGAAAAACGCCCCGAAGGGCGTTAGATCAGGCCGGGTTCAGAAACACGCTGATCGCGCCGACGGCAGACGTTGCGGTGCCGGTGAGGTCGAAGCAGATGGAGTCGCCAGCAGCCAGCAACAGGTCACTGGCAGTGGTCGACAGGGTCAGCGCTTGTTGGGCGTTGGCAGTCCCCACCAGGTTGTAGCTCCCGGTGTGCAGCGCGGTACCCGAGGTGATGGCGGTACCGCTGGCTGCTTTACGGATGACAGCGGTGCAGGCGCCACCAGAGCCCGCCACATCGACACGGCCACGAATGGCCTTGACGGTGTACGGACGGTCGGCAGTGAACAGGGTGCAGTCAACGATCGATGCGGTGTAGTTCAGCGTCAACGGGACAAACCCGCCGTCGCCACCCGCGGCGCCCTCGATACCGAGCGAACCGTCGGCATTCTGTTTGATCATGGGCATGTCATTTTCTCCTCAAAGAAAAGGGGAGCCGAAGCTCCCCTTGAGTGATGCCTCAGGATCAGAGGACGTCGTAGATCGCGCCATTCGCCTTGGGCGCACGGGCTTCGACGGTCCACTCCACTTTCAGCATGCGCTTCTCGGAGTCGCCGGTTTTGGCCAGTTCGTCGGTGCTGAATGGACGCAGGTAGCTGATCGCCCACTTGTCCGCCTGGAGCACGAACACGTCGTTCGCATCCTGGAAGCGCGAAGGGATGGCCTTCAGTTCGCCGAAGTCGGACACGTACACGTCGACCGAGGCGAACAGCTTGGCGTCTTCGCTCTTGTCGAAGCGGGTGGCGTTACCGGTGAAGGTGGAGAAGGTCTGCTTGGCGCCAGGAGGCAGCAGGATCGAGTCAGGATCACCGCCAGCGGTGAAGCACTTCTGCAATACGTCCTTCAGGCGAGCCTCGGTGAACGCGATTGCAGTGCCCTTGGTACGCCCGGTGTTGCCGGTGTACGAGGCCAGGGTGCCGGCGTTGCGGTTCACGTTGTCCACGACCCAACCGACCAGACCACGGGATTGACGCGGCGCGGTGGCGGTTACGTCCAGCTGGGTAGCCGAGCTTTCCATGTCGCGGCGCAGTTCCAGCGATGCCAGGCTGAGCTGGTAGGCCAGTTCATCCTTACGGCCGGCCGGATTCATACCTTGCTGGGTGCCGGACACGATCACGGTCTTGGTCGAGATCTGGGTGCGGTTGTTCAGGCGCACGGTTGGCGTCACGGTCTTGGCCGTGGCGTCGTCACCTTCAGCCTGGGCGTTGTTGCTCACCGCGGACGCGAGGTCCTGGGTCTGCCATTCGTGCAGGGTGTTGGAGGCCTTGCCCTTGGCTGCCAGCGAGATGAACGGCGTAGCAGTCGGGGAAATGCGGTAAATGGTGTCGGTCAGGTCTTCACGGTTGCCGATAGCAGCCGTGGTAAAGAAAGTGCCAGTTGGGGCAGTCATGATGTAGCTCCTGAATTAAAGGATAGAGGCGAATACAGCAGCGCCCGTCTCGACCGTCCCGTTCCGCTCATGCCGCTTTGCAGCGGTAGAGCGACCGTCGGGATTGCCGTTCGACGTAACGCCTGGCTTGACCACCCGCTGGGGCGCTTCCTGGACCTTCTTCGCTTGCACTTTGGCATTGGCGATCAGTTGGTCGTAGAGCATCGCCTTGCGCGCAATGAGCACGTGGCGGTGGTCGGCAATGGACGAAATGTCCTCATCCCCGAAGCCCTGTTCTTGCAGGAACTTGGAGATAGCGGTTTTTTCGGCTTTGGCCTTGGCATCGTCTTTCCAGTCCGGGAGCTTGGCGAGGAGGTCTTCCTGCTGCTGGGCCAGGTAACTCTGGTGGGCTTGTGCCTGTTCGTTCTGGAACTGCTGCGCGAGGTTTTGGCGTTCCTGGGTGTTTTGCTGATACAGCGCCTGTCTCTGTTGAAAGAGATGCTGCTGCTTCAGGTACTCCACCGGATCTGCCTCAAGCAGTGCGTTCCAGTCGATTTGACTTTGTTGCTCCAGCACGCCTTCGAGCTGGGCGGCCATGCGCTGGAGTTCGCCGGCGTATTGCTGGCGATCCTGCTGGGCCTTCTGCGTTTCGGCGTCTGCGGTCTTGCGTTGCTCGGCGGCTTCCATCGTCTTGCGGGTGTAATCCGACTGACGCTGGTAGCCGTTTTTCAGCTCGTCGAGCGATACCTCGACCTCCTTGCCATCAATCTTGACGGTGAAGGTCTGCGGTTCCTCGGCATCGCCGGGTTCGACTTCTGGCTCCAGTTCAGCCTCGACTTCTGGCTCAACCGGCAATTCTGGTTGTTCGGTGCCCGGCTCTGCGGCAACAAGCGGGTCCAGCAGCGCGGCAAAGGCTGCGGCGCCGGTATTGATGTCCAGCGCCCCGCCGCCTTCGCCACCATCAGCGCCGGCTTCGTTCATAAGGAAATGACCCAGCGCACGGCGAATAAAGAGGCTCATGCATCACCGCCTTCAGGCGCGCCGCAGCCGAATTGGCTTCTGGCGTACAGCTTTGACTTCAGCTCGTAGCCCATCAGCGGCCAGATCTTTTGCTCGGCGTTCTGGCGGGCGATCTTGCGGCCAATCTCGGCGTCAAAGTTTTCAGGGCTGGCGCAGGCCGACTCGCCGGTAACCGTGAAGCCGTTGCGTAGCACCAGCACGCAGAAGGTCAGGAGATCCAAGGAGTTCGCCTCTTCGATCAGGCCGAATCCAGATGCGGCGAACTCTCCACGCACGCCATCCTTCGCGGTGAAGTAATGTTCACTTGCGATGTTCGCTTGCAGGTCTGCCGGTGTGATAGGCGGCGCGGTAAGGCCTTTGGCTTGGATTGCTTGCTCGATTGCTTGGTCGGTCATCTGATTGTCCCCTATGGGATTCATTTGCGAATGATTACGGATTGGCCCGTGAGAAGAGCCTTCAAAGCGGCCAGATCCCTTTGGCGCGGTCCAGCAGGGAGCGCTGGTACTGGAGTTCCTTGTCCGCCAGTTGCCCCGTCTCCAGACTGATCTGGATCGTGGCCTTCAACTTGGTCAGCAACTGGAGCATCAGGTACAGCTTCTCCCGGCCCTCCACGTCTCTTGCTGGAGAGGTTTGCCATGCGTTGGTCAACTCCTGCTCAATACTTTCGAATGCCCACTGGAACGCCTCGTTTTCGAGGCACTCACGGGCTCTGTTACCGTCGTAGATGCGTTCTTCAAGCGTCGGCATTCGGCGCCTCTTTGGTGGAAGCGCTGGTCTGCGCGTTGCTCATGCTGGTGTGGGCCTGGATCTGCGCGACAAGAACCTTGGTCTCGTTGTCCGCCACGGTCTTCCACTGATCGAAGTCGAGCTGCATGCGTAGCTGCTCGGTCTTCTGCTGCTCTTTCAATGCATCCAGCTCGGCCTGCTGCTGGCCCTCCAGTGTCTTCTGGTCGGCCTCGACCTGCTGGCGATTGGCGTCAACCTGGGCCTGCATCTGCATCTTGGCCTGCTCCAACTGGAGCTCGTGGTTGCGCTTGGCCTCGTCGATCTGGGCGTTGTGCTGAAGCTCCATCTGCTTCATCTGCATGGACGACTGGATCTTCGCCTGCTCGACCTGCATCTGCGCCTTAGCCTTCATCTGCTCAGGGTCAGGCTTGTTTTGTTGCTTCTGCTTGGCCGGGTCAGTGAAGAACCGGTCGGCATTCTTGAACCCGAGCTGCTTGGTCAGCTCAGTGGCTGAGTGGTAGATGTTGTCCGGGGTCGCGATGCCGATCTGCAGGCCTTGGGCCTGGACCTGCCCCAACATGGTCAAGTGCTGGATCTTTTGATCCTTGTTGCCCATGCCGATGCCGACGTTGATACACACGTCGAACTGGTTGCTCCACTCGCGCGGGTCGATCGGCACCCAACCACCAGTGAGCTTCACGATCTGCTCTTTCTGCTGGTACTGGCAGACGAGCTTCAGGATCAGCTTGAACAGGTCGACGTAGCCTTCGGAGAAGTTGCGCGCGATCAGGTCGAGGCGCATGTCGGCGCGGTTGGTCAGCACGTTCACGCCGGTCGCGGTGTCGTTCAGTGCCGCGCCGTCATTGCCTTGGCTGTAGCGCGTCCAACCGGTCTTGTTCTCCAGGTCCTGCTGCATGTACTCCATCATCTGCATGGAGCTGCCAATGTCTGGTGCGCCCTGATCTAGACGGCCTACAGCGCCGGCTGCTTTGACCCTCACGACTCCACCTGGGCGCGAGGTAAGCAGGTCATCGAGGTTGACCTGACTCTCCACGGCGAAATAGCGGCCATTTACAGCCAGATACAGGTTGTCCAGTTGTGACCGAAGGATGCTGGTCTTGGTCTTCTGACTCTCCATCGCCAGATCGGCAATGGACAGGCCAAAGAACTCATGAGGCAGCGGCACGGGCGTGATCGACACGAACGGGATGCAGTCGACCGGCTCGTTGTCGAGCAGTTCGTTGCCGGCCATGGTTACCTTGCGCAGCTCCGCAATGCCGTCGCCGTCATAGTCGCAGCGCATGTAGGCTTCGAGCACCCAGATCAGGTCCTGGCTCTTGTCGCCGTCACCGTTGTTATCCGAGGCTGCGTTCTCGTCGTTCCAGCTCAGGCGCTGGATGCGTTCGGAGTTCACCGCCGAATCAGCATCCTGAGAGGTGAGCTGATCCACGTTCTTGTAGCCCATGGACTTCAGTTCGGAGCGCGAACGCTGAACCCGGTGAGCGACAAACGAGGCGGTCTCGATGTCCTTGGCATTGCGGGCGATCAGGAACTCTTCAGGCGGCACGTTCTCGATGCACACCTTGCCCTCGGTCTTGGTGCGCTTGCAGACGACGTCATACACCAGCTTCGGCGGCTGGGATTCGATCTGCTGGATTTGCTGCATGACCTGAGGCGCGGACTGCGGTTGAGCCTGAGCCTGCTGCATCAGTTGCAGGATGGCTTGCTGGCGCTGCTCCTGATCATCCTCATTAACGGTGGTCGACTGTTCGGTTACCTCAACCTCTTCGTCGTCCAGTAGCTGAGTGAGCTCGATCTCGGACAGACCACGGTATTCCTCGCGCGTCTCTTCGTTGCGCGTGTCCCACCAGACCTTGACGATGCCGTTCTTCTGAAGCAGCGCGTCCTTCATCCAGGTGTAGGCGATGCGATGCCCGTTGTTCTTCTTGTAGAACAGGTAGTTGACGTATTCGGTCGCCTGCTCTGCCTTCTGCTCATCGCCTGGCTTGGTCGCTTCGAACTCGGCCACGGTGTCGGAGCCTACGAATGTGACCATCAGCTGCGGCATCATCGATTCGATCGTGTCGCGCACGTCGGTGGAGACAACAGACGAGCGCCCTTCCACCTCTGGCGGCAACAGATCGCCAACCGGCATGCCCAGGTAGTAGTACATCGACTTCTGCCGCGCATTGCTCAGCTTCGACGACGAATACCCAAGCGCCTGGCGCATCTCGGCCCCGACCAGGGCTTTTAATTCGTCCTGAGTCAGACCCTTTGTCATGCTGTGCCCTTATGCGTTGTTGAGCTTTGGATAGTTCAGAGGCTGGGATTCTTTCGGCTCTTCCCAGATGACACAGGCCAGACCGAATGCATCAGAGCCATGGCTGGCCCAGTCGTGTTCAGGCCCAAGGCCGATGTCGCGGATGCTGTCCCATTTTTCGTGGTACCAGCCCAGCGCGGCCCTGCCGTCTTCAGTGGTTTCTTCATGGAAGCGGATCTGCGGGAACAGCTCACGAACGCGTTCAACGCGCGCCATCGCAGCGCCCTTGCCTTGGTTCGGAACAACCGTCACCGAATAGCCAGCGCGCTCAAGGGCTGACTCGTAGGACACGTCGTAGACTTTGTCCTGTGTCGAGCCGTCGTGAGGCAGCCAAAACTGAGCACGGTCCGGCGTATAGCCATGCGATCGGCACCAGGCGAGGTGTGCATCGATCGGCTGGCCGACCACCTCATAATAGTTGACGACCCGCATCTCGCGGCCAATGAACTGGACAGCCCAGATGACGAAGGCATCGGCCTTGGCGCCGGTACCGCCGATATCGCAGATGAGCCTGATGGTCATCAAAGGATCAGCCGGGAAGAAGCCGATGCGGTTCTCTTCGCGAGCCTTGGTCAGGTGCTTGATGAAGTAGGCGCCTTCGAGGGCTGTCACGTATTCACCTTCCCAGATATGCGGGTATTGCTCAGGACGCAGCTCAAGATCTCGCAGCCGTTCGCGCTCAAGCTTTGCCGGAAACTTCGGGTTGTCGCGCCAGTTCAGCAACACACCCTTGATCAGCGGGTCCTTCATGAAGCGGAATCGACTCTCGACCGGCGCCTTCTTGCGCTTCGGGTTCCAAGTTACCCAAAGCTCGGCGTTCCAGTCGTCGCCCTCTTCCCGCAGCGTCGGGACCAGGGTTGTCCAGGCGTCATCAGTGACCGGCTCGGCTTCATCAACCCAGCAGATCAGGATGCGGCCCTTGGACTTGATCGATGCGATGTTGCGGTCAAGGCCGGCGAAGGCGAACCAGATGCGCTTGTCGCGGCTCCTGATGTACGTGTCGCCGATCTCGTAATAAGCCTTGAGGAATGGCTCGTCCTCAATGGCTCTGACGCATTCCTCGAAGGATGAGTCGGCCAATGAGTTCATGAACTGCCGGCCGCAGAGCAGAATCCCGGATATCCCCTGCTTGCCGTACACGTAGCCGCGAGCTGCGATCATCTTGGCAAAGCCGCGCGTCTTGCCTGAGCCACGACCGCCCCAGGCTGAGCGAACGTCCGCGGCGCCCTGAAACACTGGAATCAGCTTCTCAGGGATCTTGAGTTGAGCGACCGCCATTACATCGCGACCAGTTCAATTCTCGTTACGGTGTCGCTCTTGTCGTCATCGCCAGCTTCGTCGATGTTGTAGGCCTGACGCTGAGCCTTGATCACCTTCAGCTGAGCATCAACACCAGCATTCAGGGACCGAGCAAAGTCGCCATGGTTCTTGTCGGTGATTTCAGCCTCAGCAAGGAACACGCTGAGCTTTGTCGCGATGTTCTGCCACAGTTCCAAACTGCCACGGTGATAGATCACCAGGGATGCAGCTTTGTCCGAAGCCTCGGCAACAATCTCAGCCTCAGTAACCAAGGAGCCCTTGTTGGTTCCGCTGGTTACCGAAGTGGTTACCTTCCGCTGAGTAGCAGCCCTGACCTGTTCAGTCAGGTCGCGCTCCCATCCGTTCTTCTTGGCGCGCTTGAGGATCGTGGCGTGGTTTGCACCGTGCAACTCACCTATGGCGCGGATAGAGAGAGAGCCAGCCCTATAGGCGCGTTCAATCGCCTCCCAATCGGGCGTTGTCTTCTCGGTCATCCCTTTGCCTCATCCTGCGGTTCGATCTCGCGAAAGCGGACCACCTTCTTTCTCTGGGCGTTGACTACATCCCAATCGACATCGAGACCAGCCATGTAGGCAAACGCCTCTACTGCCTTGACGTAGGCCTTGAACCACCAAGGGAGATAGGCTCGAACCTTGATGGTCTTTGGCATGTCATTCACCGATGTGCATTTAAATGCGAATATTCCAGCAGTTTCAGGCAGATACACGCAGTTTATTGCCCGCCAGTCACTGTCTTCTTCAGGTCTTGCAGTTCTGTAGCCAGTTCAGCCAGGTCCTTGTCCTTGCGCTTCTCGGCCCACTTGAACCAGGCGCGGACCAATACCCATGCAGGAAGGCCGCAGACGAAGATGATCCCGCCGATGGCAATCAGGCCGATGTCGTCATGAGCCCACACTCCAAGATCGAACCAGCGCACCACGAAGGCGCCACCGCAGATACTGGATACCGTGGTGCTGATCATCGCGACAACGAACTCGCGAATCGTCTTGGGCAGCGTCATAGCCATCACGACGATTGCCGCGAGTACAGCTACGAAGCCAAATGCCCCGAGCTTGTAGAGCGCGATACCACCAAATGCGGTCAACGGTCCGGGCTCTGACATGGCTTGCGATCTCATAGGCGCCTCGTTGATCTCGGCGTTGGGGAATGGATTAGGCGTTGGTTGATTCAGCGGGGTGATGACGGTTTGAGCCTGCCATGCCGTCTCTCGGCTTACTCTGCGCGTGTGCGCATCACCCACAAAAAAGCCCGACTCAATGGCCGGGCTTTCTCTGTGGTGTCGCGCTTGAAAAGCTGAACACCGTGCCATGAAAACAGTTCGTTATCCGCGAGGAAAGGACTTTTTACGCCGCCTCGCGAATCGTCTCCAGCGCTGAATCAATCCAGGCGACCCCTGCCTTAATGACCTCCCGTGCCTTAGCCTCACCCATGCCGTTTTCCCTTGCGATCCGCAGTGCCGGCCATTTAGCGCCAAAGTACAGCCAGATGAAATTCCCCATTTGCTGATCACGCTTCGTTAGTCGAGCGACTGCCCCATCCAGCAATAAGGCCAGATCATCGGTCACTGAATACGCCTTCACTCCTCCATGGCATTGTGTGTTGTCGCGCATCAAGGCATAGAGCGGGGAAACGTAGCGTGGCACCCCCATGCCATCCATACGCCAATAGCCCCATTGTTCCAGCATCCACTCGGTATCTCCCAAGGCTTTACCGATGTACGTTCGCTTTTTCATGCGGCTTTCCTCGGGTCTGGATCACTCAGGCCGAACAGGTCGCGCAGCAAGCGATCGGCAGGTTTGTTCTTGGCGTTGCCCTCGATCAGCCATCGCTGGCCGTAATCATGAAATCCTATTTCGGCTCGCATGCCATGCCAACTGGCAACCATATCCAGGAGGCACGCCAAGGCCGCAGGGCCACCAATCTTGATCTTGGCTAACTCTTCACCGGCGATCTTCAAAAACTGCCGCTCCAAATCATTCATGCTTTTACGCGGAAGCATTGCAGCAACTCGATCGTTCATTGGATATTCCCCCTGTACTTGCTAACGAAGGGGCGATTCATTTCCACCTCTTCATCGGATGGATACGAATTCCCGCTGAAGTCGACGAAGCGACCGAATTCCCCTTGTTGCTGGACAAGGCAGCTACCCACCTTCGCGTGCCGACACTTGGGCATGATCAGCTCAGTCACGCCGTTCTGTCCTTCCTCAGAGTCCATGTCGCGGTGAACCAGGATAATGCAGCTGGCGTCTGCCTCGATCTCACCAGAGTCACGCAGATCACTCGCCTGAGGTCGCTTGCCTACACGTTTTGTGGAGTCACGGTTCAGCTGTGAGAGTTCAATGACCGGGATGCTGAGTTCCTTGGCTAGGCGGAGAAGCGCCTTGCTGATAGCGCCGACTTCCTCGCTGCGTGTCCGCCCTCTTCTCTCTGCCTGAACCAGGCCGAGGTAGTCGACCATGATCCCGGCCAGGCCATGCTCTCGCTGGCATTGCCTTGCGGTTGACCGAATGCTCGCCGGGGTCTGGTGCGGATCGTCACAAATGAACAGCGGGGCTCCGTGTGCCTTGGCTACGGCTCCGACCATTCGAGCCCAGTCGTCATCCTGCATTTTCTCCGGATTGTCTAGCCGCCTCAGGTCAACACCGCCAAGCGAAGCGATAGCGCGAACTCCTAGCTCTTCACCTGGCATTTCGATCGAGAACACCAGCCATGGCAGCTTCGCAACACAGGCGTTGTGCTGGGCGATTTGCAACGCTAACGTGGTTTTCCCACTGCCCGGCAGGCCGGCAATGATGGTCACCTTCTTAGGGCGAATACCCTGCATCAGCTCGTCAAGTTTTTGGAGTCCGGTCGAAGGCCAGTCCGGTCTCACGCCGGTATGTTTGTCATTGACGCCCTCTGCGGCCCGCCCCATCAGATGGTCCAAGCGTTGATACTTCGGATAGTCGTCATCTAGATCGCGAAGGTCTGCAGTAGCCTGCTGAGCCAACGCAATGATCTCAGCCACCGACCTATCTTCACTGGCCTGTTCTCTGATCACATCGGCAGCGTGAACAACCTGGCGTAGCACGGCGCGCTCTCGAACGTGACGCGCATAGGCCTTCCAGTTCGCAGTACTGGGGACGTTCTTTGCTATTTCCGCAGCGAAGGCCAGCATGCTGTCACCGCTCGGCAACCTCGGCCGAAACAGGCCAACAGTTACCGCATCGATGGGGTCGCCAGTTATATGGCAATCGATAATCGCTTGGTAAAGCGCAGCGTTTTCCAGGTCATGAAAGTCAGAAATTTTTACCTTGCTTGTGATGTCGTCGAAGAGAGTCGGGTCCATCATGATTGCGCCGAGAACACCGTGCTCGGCTTCGATGCTGAAAAGCTCACGACTCATACAGCACCTCGCGCAGATACCCAATTGAACCCGATGGCTTGCCCACCGCCCTGCCGTAAACGATCCAACGCGCGATCACCGATGTAACGGGCGAGATCCGCCGTTGCAAGATTGGAAACCACTACCGTTGGCAGGACGAGCTGGTAGCGCCGATCAATCACCTCATGAAGAACACCGAGTTCATACGCACTGCCACTTTGAGCACCAACCTCATCGATCACCAGCAAGTCAAAGCTCGCTAGTTCGTCGAGGACATCTCTGTCCGAGTACTCGGCGCTACGATCCATGGCTCCCTTGAAGACGCGGATGATCTCAGCTGCCGTGGTGATTACCGCTTGAGCTCCATGCCCACGGATGACTGCCTGAACCATCGCGCAAGCAAGATGTGTTTTGCCGTTGCCGACATTGCCCGAGAGAACGAGTGAACGGCCGGCTGCGTAGTTATCGGTAAATTGGGCAACATAACCCTGGCAGGCACCAAGCGCCCTGGCCATACCGGCACCACCTTCCGCGGTCCTGTAGCTCTCGAATGTGCACCCACTGAATCGCGGTGTGATGCCAGAGCCTACGAGCAGCTTGTTCAGGTCTTCGGACTTCTTCCGATTACTAGCCTGAGTGTGAGCCTCGGTCGTCCTTGGAGCCGTGTGCAATGCCTCCCAATGACAATGGTTGCAGCCACGAAGCAAGACAGAGCCGTCGAATTGCTCAACCTCGGAGCTATTCACCGAACCATGCAGCGGGCACTCGAGGTCAAAAAAGCGGACGCGCGGCTGCCTGCAAAAATTAGAAGTTCGCGCCATGCTTCACCTCCGGATACATCTCTTGCGTATGGTTCGGCAGACCGTGATAGGCCGAACTTGAACTGACGCAGGGCGGTTTGAGCACGTCGTTCCAGCGCTCACCGTTCAGCCAGGTGGATGCCATCGGTACGAACTGACCTTCATCTTTCGTCCAGTCACGAGATAGGCAGTGAGTGCCCAAGGCAGTCATCATCGTTTGGCAAAGCTCTGGATTCGGGTTCAGTTTTAGCCATGCCCTGCGTGCGTCCTTTTTGCTCTTTGAGTTCGGGTAAAGCTTCCAGAACCGTTCGAACTCTTCCAGCGGATTGCCCGAACTGCACGAAGAAGTCTCTGTAGTAGTCTTTGTTGTAATCTCTGTAAGAAGATCAGGGCATTCTGCCCCAACCGATTGGGGCAAATTGCCCTCCTCTGATCGGTGCAAATTGCCCTGTTCGATCAGGGCATCAGCTTGATAGTTGATCGTGTAATGGTTCGTCTGGTCATGCTTGGCCTTGGCCAGTTTTTCGACCACCACCAACCCCTGTTTTTGGAGTGATGTGAGCGTCCGTTTTACCGTATCAGCCGACCAAAACGGGAACTGCTTTTGCCACTGCTCGATCGTGTTGTAGACCCAGCGTTGCCCCTCATGCTCTACACCTGACTCGGTCTCGTTCAGCCAATACTTGAGCTGTTGCAGCACGATCGCTTCGTTCAGCCCAATACGCTCTGCAAGCTGAGGGTTGATAACCAAGGGGCGGAAATTGAACAACAGGCTCATAGGTCAGAGCTCCATCTCGTCAGTCACGCGCTTGATGAAAGCGTCGTAAGACTCAGCCATCACGAACCCCTGATCCTCCAGAGCATGCCGGTATGCCTTGGCGCTGCCGTAAAGCACCCAGCGTTCACGCTCGGGAAGATTCCGGAAGCTGACATAGGAAGGCCAAGGGCCGGCGATCTTGCAGGCTGTTGAAGGCTCTACAAGCATTTCCTGTAAGCGAGCCATTAGCTGTCCTCCCGATCGAGAGGAGCAAAGTCGTCTTCGCCATTTCGCATGGCGCGCAGTCCCAACACGGCAGCTGCAGCAATGCGCTCAGCAAAACCAAGTTCAAGGCATGTGCAGCGACCGCACATATCGGTGATTGCGAACTGGATGGCTTCGAACGCTTCGGTTTCGTCAAAGGCCGCTAATGCGCTGACTTCGTGGTCGAAGAACGTCTTGCCCTTTTCCCAGTCGGTGGCAACGCCGGGGTTGTTCCGCGGCCAATTGACCAAGATCCCTCGGACATCACGAGCTGTAAAACTCAGGTCGTCCCGCGTACGAATAAGCGGGTAGTTGATCACCATCAGTCGTTGGGCTTGTTCACTACGGATTACGTGTGCCATGATAAATACCTCTACGAGATGTGTTGTCCTGGTTGCACAGGACGATTTAATAAGCCCGGTTCCCGCCGGGTTTGTTGCTTTCTGGGCCGGGCGATTTTCATCATCCACCCGTTTGAAAATATGCAAGCCCTGCGCTGCTAGCGTCTTTACGCCGCCTTCACCGACTCCTCCAAAATCAGCAGACTCTGCCTCACATGGCCGATTTCCTTCTGGATCCCCGCCTTCTCAATCTGCGAGACATGTCCATCGGCGATGGCGTCATGAACAGCGCGGGACACATCGCCGGACTCGGCAGCCAAGTGGACAAGCGCTTGAATCAGGCTGACCCCCTCGGGCTTTACCTGCGGTACCAACTCGTACCCCAAGGCACTTGCCAACAGCTGCAGTGGCTCAGGATTTTTGCTGTGCACCAGAATCTGTAGGAACTGCTCCAGGTTCAGTCGATGTGAGTCGTCATTCGGATTGCTGCGATTGAGCAGCGCGGTGTGGCTCATGCCCATCAGGTGAGCCAACTGCTTTGGCCCCGCATCAAGCACTGCTTCATGAATTGCGCGATGTACCTGTTCCATTCGGGAAACCTCTTGGCGGTTGTCGTGGCATCACGTCTTGTCGATGAGCGAAACTTTGCTCATCGAATCAGGCGGCGGATTGCTCGGAGTCGGTTGGAGAATTGCGTAGATAGGCCCAGTCGATATCAGGGCGCAGTTCTTCGCACGTGACCGCCCTCCCCGACTCTCGATCGAGATTGATGGCGAGACCAGGACCAGCCAGGCGATAGCCGTAGGCAATCTGTTTGAGGTTGCCGACGCTGGTGCCACTTCGTTCGGCTAGAGCATCCAGCTGGGTCGGCTCCAAGGAGCGAATGAGGTCGAGTAGGGTCATAGTGATCTCCGAAAGAGCTTCAGATTACTCTTTGCTAATTTACATAGCAATAGCAGTTAATAATTTACTGTTTGCTAACGCAGGGTCACTATTCGCCTATGGATATGAAAACTCTTCGGGTCGAAGCGCTGCGGCGTGTAATCGGCCAACTCAGTCAGAAAGATTTCGCCGACCAGCACGATCTGGACGCGTCCTATTTGTCTCAGATCCTCAATGGCCATCGAGGGCTGGGGGAGAAAGCGGCGCTCAATCTAGAGCAGAAAATCGGCTTGGCGCCTGGCGTTCTGGTCAACCCGGGTAACTACGGTTCGAACGTCATCGAGGGTGAGTTCACCCGTCATGAGATCGTTCGTGAACAGTCCCCTGCTTACCAAGCGATGCTAGGAACTGCCTCTCCGAGAGCGGTAGCCATCATCGATAAGCTGGCCAGAGCCGCGGCAAAGGGCAAACTCAAGGAATCGGACCTGGTGCTGCTGGAAGGCATCGCCGGCCTGCTCGAAAAAACCAACGCCGAAAAGTCCTGAAGCTCAGATAGCAAAAGCCCGGCGCTAGGCCGGGCTCTCTGCTGCTACCTCAGCAAGTCCTCTTCCCTGCTCTGCCACATCGCCTGCAGCTTGGTCAGCCCCTTGCCGGTGATCAGCGTCGAGCACGTCGGGATCGTGCCGTCGATTGGATGCTCAAAGGTGCCAAGTTTCACATCGAGCAAACCTGCCTCGATCTTCGCCTGGTATGGCTCGTTGGTCCTGGTCACCCATCCCTTCTGGCGCATGAACTGCAACAACCGAGTGCGGCCGGTGCCGATGACCTTTGCGGCCTGAGCAGCGTTGTACGTCTTATGCGATACCGCGACCATGTCGTGGAAGGCCACCTTCGGCGCATCCTGCGCCACCTTCACTTCCAGTTCGTAGTTCTCTTTCGAGAGCTCGATGTTGTCCGCCTCCAACGAGACAACCTTCGTCACGTTCTCGGTGAGCAGCGCCAGGAGTGTTCTGGGATCGCTCAGTGCTGCCGCGTAGTCGAAGGTTGGCTTAACTAGCTGTTCCAGTTCCTGCCAGCGATCAACCAGACGAGCCGTAAACTCAGGGCTGAGCTGGGCGACTACGACGAAGCTATCGCGCTTGCAAACCTGGTACTGCTCGATGACCTGTTGCAGATGATTTTTAACTTCCACCAATGGTGGGAGTTGGATGGCGCCGCGCTCTGCCAGGCGTTCAATGGTCCGCTTCACGCTATCGTGACGCGACCCGACCAGTTCGGAGATCTCAATGGACGACATAGTGCGCGACACATTCTGTTGAGTCTGAAAATGTGTCGCGACGCCAGCCTGCCGGTGCTGACTAGAGGAAATCATTGCGCTCTCTCCAAGCCTGCATGCGTCGAATCGACAATAACCTTCGCCGTATTCGCAGCTCGGAACAGTAGCCATGCCTGATTAGGCGTGATTCCATCGACTCCCATGGCAGCTGCCTCAAGTGAAGATTTCAACTCACTGAGAATGCAGGACGCCTCCTCAAGGGCATCCGTTACTGGGATCCCAGCCCGCACAGCAAGCAAGTGTTCCTGGTCCGGGTTGCAAATCGTGAAAGACAACTCCACCGTGACGGGCATACAGATAGCGCCAGCATTGAGTTTTTCGTTTACTGCGGTATGCTTATCCATGACGTTTTTCCTAGAAGATTGACGTTCTGCTTCATGGCCTCAAGCGTTGGCGCGCTTGGGGCTTTTTCATGCCTGTTGTTTTTCATACAACAGCTCCTGCTCCATCATTTTCCTCAACCGGAAAACAACCTCTCCGTTCGTTGACCTCCCGTTATCCTCTGATTTCGCGTCCAACCACTCTCTAACTTGCACTGGTAGGCGAATCACCAGCGGTGTCTTCGTTTGCTTCATTTTTAACCTCCCGGCCCTTGCTGAAGTGATCACTTATGATCATTTGATACCTCTTGTGATCACATGTCAATACCGATCATAGGAGATCATTTCCTGTCTGGTATAGTGATATCAAACCTAGTAATTGAAAGGCAGCTACCCTGATGACCGACTCCAGACCTTTCTCAGAACGCCTCCTATGGGCTCGATCTGAAGCGGGGTTAACCCAGAAAGACCTTTCGGAACAGAGTGGCATCAGCCTGCCTCAAATCGTCCGGTATGAAGCAGGTCGATCTAAACCCCGTCTAGGTGGCGCCCTTAAATTGGGGCGCGTTCTAAAACTAGATGCGTACGATCTGATGCCTGAGCTGCGAAAATCCACTCATGAGATAGAGATAGAATTTTCCGCTGAAGAGGCAAAGTTTCTGGACACCACAGCTTCTAGCCTTGGCATCACTACTGAAGAATTAATCCGCAAATTAACCATGGCCGGCCTGAGGGAGCGCGCCAAAGATCCAGAAACGCGGAATATGATCGAAGCAGATGAGCCTGGGTTGCTGGATCGAATTGACGCAATTGATGATGAAGATGGGGAAATAACCATTAGCAAAGTCTGATTTAGAAATTTCCTATCAAGATAGACCCTTGACCATTCAATACCTGTACGAATCAGGAAGAATTGTAGAGTTTTCTACCTTCCCAAGCATCAGAGGCTCGTCCCCCATAGACACCAGTCAAGCTCGCAAGTAATGTGACTAAGTGGGTGAGATGCTAGAGAGTAATCCAATGGATTTAAAATTCGCGTGGTGGAACTGCGGACTATCGCCGCCGTCTACAAAAGCCAAAAAAAAAGAACCAAATTTAGGGTTCGCAATCTCCATAATAACTCTCCTCGAGGATAGAGAGGTTGATGTACTGGGTATTTGCGAAGTTAACGAGCAAGATATAGACCTAATAAACAACATCATTGAAAGCCTTGAAAATACAGACCTCAAATTAGTAAACCTATATAAAAAACAAGGAAACTCAATCGAGGACTTCTGCCTTATTTACAATTCAAAAAAACTAAGTATCACAAGCTACGGAGAGTCATTGAACGCTTGGGACACCGTAACCGATAAAAAACTGAAAGCTGGAATTTCCGCAAATTTTATTCTGAACGATAACGTACCGCTCTCGTTAATACTGTGCCATTGGCAGAGCCGAAAAAGCTATCCACATGAGAGCCCTCAACGAATAAAACTGGGAGTAAGACTAAGAACGAACGTAGATGAGATTTTATCCAACAACGGCAATTCGTTGATCGTGATACTTGGTGACTTTAATGATGAACCTTTTGATAAACCCATTCAGGATCATCTGTCAGCTAGCCGCGACGCTGCATTTGTCTTACGAAAACCGCGCAGCCTTTTCAACCCATTTTGGAGTTGTCTAGGCTCGATGGATGAAATCAAACATCACCCTAGGTCTTCAGGAAGCTGTTACTTTCAAGACGATGGGAATATGACCCACTGGAAAACATTCGACCAGATTCTTTTCTCATCGGCCTTTCTACAGCCAAATTGGCAGTTTATAGATAAAGGTGCAGAAATAATAAATGACATCCCCATACAAGATGTCGACCTTGCCTGGAACGAAATATCAGATCATTACCCGATACTCAGCCACATAAGAAGGATTGCATAATGGACTTTCTCGAAGCCGTTAACCAGGGGTTAAAAAAAGCCACTGCAGCCGAAGAAGCGAATATAGAAGTTAATGAAACTTTTCAAAAAGTAAACAGCTCCCTGGAATCTTTTCCAGGGGCAACTATTTCTATCGAAAGAGCAACTCAAACCAACATATTCGATACAATCAACAAATTTCAAGGCTCAATGAACAATGCACCTCCCGAATACTACAACGAAAATGCAATTTACCTTGTAGCAAAGCATCGTGAGGGAGAAGCTAGTGCGCGAAAAAAAATCGCCAACTGGAAACAACATGTAAATGGGTTCCCATGCACGATTAGCTATGAAGGTGAAAATCAGGCTTGCTACTCAGGTGAGGAACTAAAAGCATCATTTGGAGAGCTATTTTCATCTGTGAGCTTCGGCAAAGCTCTTTTAGAGTTGCTAGCTATTCCTGCTGTTGGCGGAGAGCCAAGCGAGATATGATTCCGTACTCCATCCCCCCTAAAGTCCTGACTTTCGGCAGTACCGGTTGCTGAGGGTGAATCAGGCAGTCGTAGTGATACGGTCTCCTATGTTCCGATCTGGTGTATTTTACTCAGTCTGCGAGACGAGAAATGGACTTTGATTATCACTACCTCATTGCTTTCGTTTTTGCTGCCTTGGCATTCTTTGAAGTCGTCACTATCAGGAAGCTGATAAAAAAGCTGAATGACAAGATAGACACCATGGACATGCGGTTGCTCGATATGCAGTGCCAGTCTGATGAGATTGCTCATGAAGCAACCGCTGCCAAGCAGGTGTCGCTGAATGCTTGGCATGATGCGAAGCAACGACACGCTGAGATCATCTCGGCCATAGACGCAAGGACTGGCTGAAGCTTTTAAGCCAATTGCCTGACTGCACTTACAAAAATGGCTCATTTTTTGCTTGAATCCTTTTATCTGAAAGTGGCATGGAACCATGCAAAAAACCCAACATTTCATGGCGCCGACAATCAGAGGCTATACAGTGGTCCATAGGTGCATCGTAAATTACGATTTCCCACTGCGTTAAGCGACTAGGCAAAAAATCATGAAGCGAGACTATCAGCCACCGCGCCACGATCACTCTGCGGAAGAGGTCAATTTTGAATTGGCACGGATGCAACAAGCTATCGGGGGTGAACGGTTCACAATGCCCGAGAATATGTCGCGCGAGGATTTCCGTGTATGGATGCGCGAGAACGCTGAAAAATGCCGGGACAAGTAGACCTCAGCGAACATTTCACAAAGCTCTACACGGCCCTTTCTGATGACGAAAAGGACCTCATTGACGACTTTATTGACCATTTCAAAATGCATGGGTTGCTGAAGTTCAAAGGCAAAATAGGTCCCACCGACGCAGTCCCTCAAAGTGATCCAGACCGGGCTAGGAAGATACGATTCGCCCAGCTAAACAAGCTCTGGCACGCCCACATCGGGCACCCTCAATGGAATCCATGTCGGAATCCCCTAGCTAGCTATCTCACTTCTGATTTCGTGGTTCACTTCCAGAAACTTTCCAGCTCCCACATCGCTCTGGTTGACTACAGCTCTCACAATCCAATGAGACAACCTGAGGGGAAGTGGCTGTTCAGACAACGATAGCTCGCCTAACCCAAATCGATACAAACAAAGCTTTCCCAGCGACGGGCTTTTTTGCGCATGCGTGACCAAAGACATACTGACTGTACCCGTTGCTAATGGTGGTTTAGCGCCCCTGAGTGATACGGTCGTTCTCCTCACCTTGTGTAGAGACAAGAGCATGGCGGAGCTCGAAAAGCGTTATCCCCGCGAGTCCTTCACCAGGAAGTTGGAACGGATCTGCAAGAGGCTGGATGAAGCATCCACCCGCACCATCGCTCATAAAGATTTCTTCAACAAAGCAGCAACGTCCCAGGTCGAGATCACTTCGCTATGGGTCGTCGGCTCATACGCCCGCGGTGCACTGACGTGCGGCGACCTTGATCTCGTCCTGGAGTATCGACTCGTTGAAGGCCCCCACCCCGCGCCCAGGAGAATAACGAAAACTTTCTTCGGCGCCCTTCCGTACGTTAGCTATTACTTCGGAAAACCGGAGAGCAGCACGTCGGGCGTGGTATTCCCTGACGTCACTCCAATTTGGACTGAGCCTGGCTGCGATTGGAGAACGGCGATCGATTCAATTAAACCTGTCACCAGCGCCGGCCGGGCAACACGAGAGACAGACTCGATCCCATTACGACCGGAACAGCTGTACATGGAACCGGAGCGTCTGCAGGCATTAGCGGCCCAAGAGAAAGAAGGCCTACTTGAGTGGGAGTTCGTAGAGTTCACCCCGGCAGATCTCGAGCCGGTACCGCTAGAAGAAATCAGCCACCGAGATAAAAAGTTGCTTCGGATTGCCCCCATGATGGCGAAGAAATCCCAAGTGCTGATACCCGCGATCATTAGGCTGATGAAAATACACGAGCGCTTTGGGATATGGGAATCGTCGGACAGCTATCGCATAAAGTTGGACTGCGGGGCGACAGCGTTGCATCTGGGGCGCCCAGTCTTGCCGTACAACGCCTTCGATGATGAACCCACTATCATGCAGTATGTCCTCATTCCACATATAAGCGTGAAGGGCCCGAACGGCGCTTGGATAATTCGACGCGGGCCCAATCATCCGGACGCGCAAGCTCTCGCAAACAGACATGCCTTTTACCTCGGGAGTCCAGGATCCCCAGAGACGATTGCGTATCGCGACCGCAGTAAAACTTGGTCGACAGAAATGCTTGAACTTTTCGGCGCGTACGAAGAGGCAAAAGACTTTGCCGATATGTTGAAAGAGGGTAATGAGTCGTGGGAGACAGAGATCCGCAGAGCGGAAGGGTTAGAGCTGATCTCGCTTTTTGCGTTGGTTGATGTCGTCAAGATTGGAGATCATCAGCTAGCGATGACACATGCCGGTGCTGCTTACTTTGAGCGCGACAAGGCGACGATGGAAGAGATCACCGCCGCCCTCCCCGGTATCGCTCAGACAAGCTCTGAAGCTTGAGCAGAGGGTACGGATGCCCAAGTCCACGGGTGGCGGACTCATTCCAGGCTTGCGGCTGAGAATCGCTAATTTCGACTCAGCTTCAAGCAGGAGCGAACTGGACCAGGAACGCAGTTGTGAATATCAATGCGCCGGAATCAGCTGTTCGGACGTTGAAGGTAACTGATTTTTTGTCAGTTGAAATGAATGTGGCAATTTCAAGATGTGGGGCAGAGATCGGCTCGGCACTGAGGGGGAAAAGCGCCCATGCGTCATCGATGGTATGTTCGCTTGTCACCGAGATCTCTATAACGCCGTTGTTATTGGCATCTACAAATATCGCCCCAGATGGAGGGACCTGCATATTCACATTAAATTGCACTCCCTCCGATAACGCATAGCCGAAGCCCTCAGGAGTAGATCTCTTTATTTGCATGGTTATTTGTGTGTCCGGATTGTAGCCTCGCATCGAGAGTATTGGGCTGCTCATGGTGTATACCTTTTTTTACGGTAAAGGATTGGAGCTGTGCTTAAAAAAGGATAGACAGCATTAGGAGAAGCCGATGGTACGCGTTGCGATTAGTCATGGACCAAATCGGAACATCCGAGCTTCTGAGAGCGCGAGAGTCTGAACTAGGGGTTCAGGTGAATCTCAGAACCTCTCAATAAATTGCAGGCAAAGAAAAGTCCGCGTGGGGAGCGCGGGCTGAAAGGATCACAAGGAGCTGCCTTCACCCTATGCTCGGGAGCGTGAAAGCTTGTGAAAACGCAGAATGAAAAAGCCCGGCGCTGGGCCGGGCTATCATCGATTTTTTGAGCTTGGCTGGGGTGAAGGTGTCTCAGGCTTTAGTGTTGGCGCTGGGCTTTGGGAGCTAATGCTTTTCTTCAGATCATCAATGCTAGACTGGAGCGTAGCAATTTCCTTGCCTGCGTCGAAGAAGCTTTTTGCCCCATAAATAATTGTCGCATTGATTGCTAGCATAGCCAGCACCGAAGCAATGACGGTACCGATAATAAATTGAGCAGTGGAGCGATTAGAATCCTTTACCGCCTTCAAATTGGTCGATAATTTTGAGTCAAGATTGCCGACCTGCACAGCCGCAGACATGATTGAGCTATTCACTGCGTCAAGCTTAGAGTCGATGATTTTATCTCTATCCTCTAGCCTTCTATTGGTCGCCTCAGAGCGCTCAGCAAACAACCGATCGCGCGCCTCCTGCTCCTTTCGATAAGCCTCCTGCTCTCGGCGCCATGATTCTGCCCGTTTTCCCTCTGCGGCTTCAATCCGATCGATACGCTTATCCATCCGCTCTTCTATGGCGGTTAGCTTCTGTTCGATTTGGTCCAAAGTAGTTTCGCTCATGGCTTGAGTATGGTCTTGCTCTTTCGCCTCGTCTACCGAAGGGGCTAACGCGCGAGCCTTAACCCTCCGCTCTACATATCTTTCAAATAGACGTTGATCCTCGATGTTACGAAACCTTCCGGTAAGATTTTCTTTAGCTTTCGTCTTTCCAACCTTGTCTGTCGACTCAGAAGGTCGCGTGCGTTTAACGCTCATCGTAGCTATTTATCATGAGATAGGACTCTACGAGCTGAACGGGTTGGGCGTCCTTCAAATCGGCACACCATCTTGATAGCTTAGCCGCATAACCATTCCTTACAAATTTATGCTCGCCAGATCACTAACCGTCATCTTTGAGTTGATGCCGCCACGCCCCTCAAGCGTAATCAACCCGCCAAGGCAACTCTCAATGCTACCGCCACCTTAAGAAGCTTATTCGTTTGGATCGAGAAATCTAGCCAAGTCATCATTCCCAGCTTCCTAAAGCGGTGTAGCCAAATCGAGCAGCTTCCCGACCTCCGCCTCGATGGTACGGACTGATTCCCAATCTCGTATCCAAGCGAGTGCGCCATGCCATCAGCCCTCGTTCCAGATCGGCTGGGATTCCCTTGCGCCGGGTGATCCGCCGTACCTCTAAATGATTGTCGCGACAACTGTTAACCTGGCTAACACCAACCCGATGTCCAGGCACTGTTTTAATGAAGAGTCTTGCGGCTTTCGCCAATCCTGATCCGGTCCAGCGCCCGGTTCAGAGCATCCAGGGCGTCGAGGAGTGCTTTCGCTTCGGCTTCCCGACCATCACCCCAAAGGCGTTCAGCCATACTGTTCAAGGCCTGTATTGCGCGCTCAATGTCACTAGCAGTCGCCGTCGGTACCGCTCTACTTTCCGGCTTTTTCTTTGGCATTCAGTAACCCTTGCCAATCTGAGGCTTGGTAGAGGTTTTGCTTTTGTCCGAGTTCAGGACTATGCGCGCTCCTTTCGGCATATACCCTTACTTGCGACGCGAAACGTATCACCATTGAATCTCCACTACGAGTAGCGCCGTGTCGCATCTGCCGCTCTCTCAAAACAACATACAAATACATTTTAGCAATTAGTATTGACTGATTATTTAGCTAATGCTAATTTTACATTACTCCTCATTTGCCTCACGGCAAACCCTTGAGTCTTCACCATTTTTGCGAACGCCAACAACGCGGTAGGCCTTTGCTCGCCTTGGAGAAACCGTCTTGTAAGCAACCCTTAACCTAGAGGACATGCAGTGACCAATCAACCACCGCTTCAATCAAGCGAATTCGCCGAGTTCGGCCAGCGACTGATCGACCTGGGTATGGCTATGAAACGAGAACAAACCACCGTACGAGATCTGCAAGAGCTGGCCAAAGCTTGCGGCATCCGATTGCTCAGTCTTCGCTCGGTACCTGGAGAGGTCCGCAATGGCTAAAACAGTGCTGCAGGTGCGCCAAGGAGGCGCCCACTTCTACCTGAACACGGAGAGCTCGTCGCCCAACACCGGGCACAGGAACCGCTACCGGCTGTTCAAAACTGAAAACTATGGCCGCGACAAGTCGGGATGGATTCAGGTTGGCTCGATGGCTGGGCAGGAATTGAAATCAATTGAAGGTGAGGCTGCTTTGTTTGAGGCCTGCCAGAAGCTCTTTGCCAGTAAAAAATCCCACTGTTACGGACACCATGGCGCTATTCGCGGCAAGGCAGGGAAGTGGGAGGGAGAAGCCTTCCCTACTCGCCAAAGCCAACTGAGACAGAAATTGACCAACGGGCCCGTTTGCCGAGTCGATGGGGAATTTTAAAAGAAATGACCGCAGATCTCGCACTCCTCCCCCGCTTTATCCGGGCCAAACAGGCACCGGCGTACCTGGGCATGTGCCGCGCCGTGTTTGACGCCGAAGTACGCCCACACATTCACGAATTCCCCATTGGGAAACAAGGCGTTGCATTCGACAGGCTTGAACTGGACGCATGGGCAGACACGTACATCGAGTCGATGGCAATTGAAAAAGCCAGCAATGAGGACAACAATCGGCCCCGCAGTGGGCGCCAAGGAGTTAATAAATGGCGCGAAAAACGATCTCCGGTCTCTACGAGAGAAACGGAATCTGGCACATCGACAAGGTCGTCAGAGGTCAGCGACTTCAGGAAAGCACTGGAGCAAGCGAAAGGCAGGAAGCGGAGCAGTACCTGATCCACCGGCTCGAAAAGCTCAGACAGGAAAAGGTTTACGGCGTGCGCCAGGTGCGAACCTGGCGCGAGGCGGCCACCCGGTTCCTGGTGGAGTTCAAGCATCAGGCATCAATCGGTCTGTCCGCATCTCACATCGAACAGCTGGATCCGTACATCGGCGATCTGCCGATCACCCATATAGATGACGGAACGCTAGCCAAGTTTAAGCGCGACCGGCAGAAGCCAACCAAGACAGAAAGGGGGAAGGTGAAGCCAGGTGTTTCGAACCGGACGGTCAACATCGCCTTACAGCGTGTTGTTCGGATCTTGAACCTGTGCCACAGGAAGTGGCGAGACGCAGAGAAGCGGCCGTGGCTGGATAGCGTGCCGATGATCTCGATGCTGGAGGAAAGGAAGTCGAGCAGGAAGCCCTACCCCATGTCATGGGCAGAGCAGTCGATGTTGTTCTCGGAAATCCCTGACCACCTGTTGAGGATGTCGCTCTACAAGGTGAACACTGGTTGCCGGGAGCAGGAAGTCTGCAAGCTTCAGTGGGATTGGGAAATCCGAGTGCCGGAACTGGGAACGAGTGTGTTCCTGATCCCTGCTGACTTTGGCGGGAGAAGTGAAAAGTCTGGCGTGAAGAATGGCGATGAAAGGCTGGTGGTGCTGAACAAGGTGGCGATGTCGGTCATCGATGGACAGCGCAGCCTGCATTCGAAGTATGTCTTCCCGTATGGGCAACCGGACGAAGGCGATCCGACCCCGATGCACCGGATGAATGACACAGCGTGGAAGAAGGCCAGGGTGAGAGCGGCGGCGAAGTGGGAAATGGAACACAAGTCACCGGCACACCCTGGGTTCAGATCGATCAGGATTCACGACCTCAAACACACCTTTGGCAGAAGGCTTCGTGCAGCGGGCGTGACACTGGAGGATCGGAAGGCGCTCTTGGGGCACAAGAATGGCAGCGTTACGAGCCACTATTCTACCGCAGAGCTTGAGCAGTTGATTGAGGCGGCAAATAAAGTATCAGCGACCGATTCGAGAGGACCGGCACTGACCATCTTGAGGAGGAAAACGGGATGAACCCCCGCAAAAGTCCCTACGCATGAAAAAGCCGAACTGGTTAGAGTTCGGCTAAGTCATTGAATTATATGGTCGGGACGGAGTGATTCGAACACTCGACCCCTAGCACCCCATGCTAGTGCGCTACCGGACTGCGCTACGCCCCGACTAGGCGTGAAACCTGTTCCTCTTCTCGAAGAACGATCAAGAATATATCGCAAGCTTTTGAAAACTGGAAGTATTTAAAAGCAGGAATTTATTTCTTGAGGACCACCAGAACATCCTCGAGCTCAGCGATCATCTGGCGGATCATTTGCTTGTATTGGGTGGTGTCGTCTTTGGCTTCGTCACCGGACAAACGCAAACGCGCACCGCCGATGGTGAACCCTTGATCGTAAAGAAGCGCGCGGATCTGCCGGATCATCAGCACGTCCTGGCGCTGATAATACCGGCGGTTTCCGCGGCGTTTGACGGGGTTGAGTTGAGGAAACTCCTGCTCCCAATAGCGCAGTACGTGCGGTTTTACCGCACACAGCTCGCTAACTTCACCAATGGTGAAGTAGCGTTTGCCTGGGATGACGGGTAGCTCGTCGTTATGACTTGGTTCCAGCATAAGCCTCAACTCGGGCCTTCAACTTCTGCCCTGGACGAAAGGTGACCACACGGCGAGCCGTGATCGGGATTTCTTCTCCCGTTTTCGGATTGCGGCCAGGCCGCTGGCGTTTGTCCCGAAGGTCGAAATTGCCGAAACCGGACAATTTCACCTGTTCGTTGTCTTCAAGAGCGTGCCTGATTTCCTCGAAAAACAGTTCGACCAATTCCTTGGCTTCCCGCTTGTTCAGGCCCAGCTCTTCATACAGACGTTCCGCCATCTCAGCTTTCGTCAAAGCCCCCATACGTCACTTCCTTAACGTGGCGTTCAACCTTTGTTCGAGCGAGGTGAGGATATTTTGCGTCGTATTATTCACCTCATCGTCATTAAGAGTGCGCGATGGATGCTGCCAGGTCAAGCCGACTGCGAGGCTTTTTCTATCAGGATCAATGCCTTTACCCTGATATACGTCAAATAGCCTGAGGTCTGTCAGCCATTCGCCTGCATTTTCACGGATTACGTCCAGTACAGCCGAGGCTGCAACGTCTTTGTGCGCAATCAGTGCCAGGTCACGACGCACTTCAGGAAAGCGCGACAACTCGTGGAATTTAGGCATTTTGCCCGAAGCCACTTCCGCCAAAACCATCTCAAAAACGAAGACCGGACGATCCAGGCCCAGGGTTTTCGACAATTCAGGATGGATAGCGCCAACGAAGCCCACCAGACGACCTTCACGTTCAATGCGCGCGGTTTGACCCGGGTGCAGCGCCGGGTGTTTGCCCGGGACGAAAGTGAACGCATCCAGAGCACCGGCGAAGCCCAGTACCGCTTCCACGTCAGCCTTGACGTCGAAGAAGTCCACGGTGTCGCGACCTTGCGCCCAGCCTTCCGGCAAGCGGCTACCGCAAACCACACCGGCCAGCATCGGCTCTTGCTTCAAGCCTTCGAGCTGACCAACGAAACGCAAACCGCTTTCAAACAGACGTACGCGATCTTGTTGACGGTTCAGGTTGTGCTGAAGCGCCTTGACCAGACCAGGCCACAGGGAAGAACGCATGGCAGCCATGTCGTTGGAAATCGGGTTGGCCAACAGCAACGGCTCAACACCCGGATTAAACAACTCAAACTGTTTCGGATCGATGAAGCTGTAGGTGATCGCTTCCTGATAACCACGGGCGACCAGCAGGCGGCGCAGTTCAGGCAGATCGCTACGGGCTTCCGCCTTGGCTTGCGGCGCCAGACGCGCTTGCGGGTAACGAACCGGCAGACGGTTGTAACCGTACAGGCGGGCCAGTTCTTCGATCAGGTCGACTTCCAGACTGATATCGAAACGATGGCTTGGCACTTCTACGCGCCACTGCCCCGCCCCGTCGGCAGTAATGGTCAGACCCAAAGCACTGAGCAGACGCTCGACTTCAGCCGAATCCATTTCCATTCCCAGCATCTGGGTGATGCGTTGAGCGCGCAGGGTAACCGGCGCGATCGACGGCAAGTGCTGTTCGCTGACGGTTTCGATGATCGGGCCAGCTTCGCCACCGGTGATTTCCAGCAGCAGGCCAGTGGCGCGCTCCATGGCTTCACGGGCCAGTTGCCAGTCCACGCCACGCTCGTAGCGATGCGAGGCGTCGGTGTGCAAGCCGTAAGAACGAGCCTTGCCAGCAACGGCGATCTGATCGAAGAACGCGCTTTCCAGGAAAATATCGCGAGTGGTCGCGGTGTTGACGCCACTGTGCTCGCCACCCATGACGCCGGCAATGGCCAGTGCGCGAGTATGGTCGGCAATGACCAGCGTATCGCTACGCAGGCTGACTTCCTGACCGTCGAGCAGCACCAGCTTCTCGCCTTCTTCGGCCATGCGCACGCGGATGCCGCCATTGATTTCGGCGAGATCGAAAGCGTGCAGTGGTTGACCCAGTTCGAGCATCACGTAGTTGGTGATGTCGACGGCAGCATCGATGCTGCGCACGTCGGCACGACGCAGACGCTCGACCATCCACAGCGGTGTTGGCTTGGACAGGTCAACGTTACGGATTACGCGACCCAGGTAACGCGGGCACGCAGCTGGCGCCAGTACTTCTACCGAACGCACTTCGTCGTGCACCGGCGGAACACTGGCAACCACTGGACGAGTAACCTGAGCGGCATACAGCGCGCCGACTTCACGGGCCAGACCGGCCAGGGAAAGGCAGTCGCCGCGGTTCGGGGTCAGGTCGACCTCGATGCTGGCGTCGTCCAGGTTCAGGTACTCACGAATGTCCTGACCCACTGGCGCATCGGCCGGCAGTTCCATCAGGCCATCGTTGCCTTCACCCACTTGCAGCTCGGCTTGCGAGCACAGCATGCCGTTGGACTCGACGCCCCGCAGCTTGGCTTTCTTGATCTTGAAGTCGCCCGGCAGTTCGGCACCGATGGTGGCGAACGGGATCTTCAGGCCCGGGCGCACGTTTGGCGCACCGCACACGACCTGGAAAGTCTCCGAGCCATTGCTGACCTGGCAAACGCGCAGCTTGTCGGCGTCCGGGTGCTGTTCGGTGCTGAGCACCTCGCCCACGATCACGCCACTGAAAACACCGGCGGCCGGCGTAACGCTATCGACCTCAAGACCGGCCATCGACAGACGAGCAACCAGCTCGTCGCGACTTACCTGCGGGCTAACCCAGCCACGCAGCCATTGTTCACTGAATTTCATCCTGCTCTCCTAAGAATTCGTTACGACTAGCGAAATTGCGCGAGGAACCGCAAGTCGTTGTCGAAGAACAGACGCAAGTCGTTCACGCCGTAACGCAGCATGGCCAGACGCTCAACGCCCATGCCGAAGGCAAAGCCGGAGAACTCTTCCGGATCGATGCCGGACATGCGCAGCACGTTCGGGTGAACCATGCCGCAGCCCATCACTTCCAGCCAGCCGGTCTGCTTGCAGACGCGGCAGCCTTTACCGCTGCACATCACGCATTCCATGTCGACTTCAGCGGATGGCTCGGTGAACGGGAAATACGAAGGGCGGAAACGCACGGCCAGTTCTTTTTCGAAGAACACGCGCAGGAATTCTTCGATGGTGCCTTTGAGATCGGCGAAATTGATGTCGCGATCGACCAGCAGGCCTTCGACCTGGTGGAACATCGGCGAGTGGGTGATATCCGAGTCGCTACGGTATACGCGGCCTGGGCAGACGATGCGGATCGGCGGCTGCTTGGACTCCATGGTGCGGACCTGTACCGGCGAGGTATGGGTGCGCAGCAACATGTTGGCATTGAAATAGAAGGTGTCATGCATCGACCGGGCCGGGTGATGGCCTGGGATGTTGAGCGCTTCGAAGTTGTGATAATCGTCTTCGACCTCAGGGCCTTCGGCGATGCCGTAGCCGATGTGGGTGAAGAATTGTTCGATACGTTCCAGAGTGCGGGTAACCGGATGCAGACCACCGGAGGTCTGACCACGGCCCGGCAGGGTCACGTCAATGGACTCGGCGGACAGTTTGGCGGCCAGGTCGGCCTCTTCAAACAACGCCTTGCGCGCATTGAGAACGTCTGTGACACGTTCCTTGGCAACGTTGATCAGCGCACCGACTTGCGGACGCTCTTCTGCCGGCAAATTCCCCAGGGTCTTCATCACCTGAGTCAATTCACCTTTCTTGCCAAGGTAGTGAACCCGGATTTGCTCCAGGGCATTGATATCTTCAGCGCTTTGCACAGCCTCTAGTGCTTGAGAGACGAGCGCATCCAGGTTTTCCATGTACAGACTCCAGATACAAAATAGGGGAAGAGCTTGAAGGCTCTTCCCCTATTTATGACGTTTAACACCTGGCCCCACGGAGGTGAGGCCGGGTGACTGTCGGGGGTACTTAAGCCAAGGTGGCTTTAGCTTTCTCGACAATCGCAGCAAACGCCGCTTTTTCGTTCACTGCCAGATCAGCCAGAACCTTACGGTCGATCTCGATGGACGCTTTTTTCAGGCCGGCGATGAAACGGCTGTAGGACAGACCGTTGATACGAGCACCAGCGTTGATACGAGCGATCCACAGAGCGCGGAACTGACGTTTTTTCTGACGACGGTCACGGTAGGCGTATTGGCCTGCCTTGATTACCGCTTGCTTGGCAACACGGAATACGCGGGAGCGTGCGCCGTAGTAGCCTTTAGCAAGTTTCAGAATTTTTTTGTGACGCTTACGGGCAATGACGCCACGCTTTACACGAGCCATGAGTTACTTCCTCTATTCTTGACTAAAATTAACGAAGGCGCAGCATGCGCTCGACTTTTGCCACGTCAGACGGATGCAGCAAGCTGCTACCGCGCAGTTGACGCTTACGCTTGGTCGACATTTTGGTCAGGATGTGGCTCTTAAAAGCGTGCTTGTGCTTGATACCGTTAGCAGTTTTCAGAAACCGCTTAGCAGCACCACTTTTGGTCTTCATTTTTGGCATGTTCGGATACTCCGCATTCAGTTGATAAACATAATCAGAAGGCCTGCCGTGCCCTGTTGATTACTTCTTCTTTTTCGGGGCGATGACCATAATCAGCTGGCGTCCTTCCATCTTAGGATGCTGTTCGACCGAACCGTACTCGAGCAAGTCACCTTCAACTCGCTTGAGGAGTTCCATCCCCAGCTCCTGGTGGGCCATCTCACGGCCGCGGAATCGCAAGGATACCTTGGCCCTGTCCCCGTCACTCAGGAAACGTACCAGGTTGCGCAGTTTTACCTGGTAATCCCCTTCCTCCGTCCCTGGACGAAACTTGATTTCTTTTACCTGAATCTGCTTCTGGTTCTTCTTGGCCGCGGCAACCTGCTTCTTCTTCTCGAAGATCGATTTGCCGTAGTCCATCAGTTTGCAAACAGGGGGTACTGCATCGGCGGAAATCTCCACCAGATCCAGTTTGGCCTCTTCAGCCTTAAGAAGCGCGTCTTCAATTGACACAATCCCAAGCTGTTCACCTTCAGCCCCAATTAACCGAACCTCGCGTGCCGAGATATTCTCGTTGATCGGGGCTTTCGGTGCAGCTCGTTTATCTTGTCTCATTTCACGCTTAATAGTAATTACTCCGAATCTGGGCGACCACGCCGGGAAACCGCTTGCGCGAGAAACTCAGCGAACTGGGCGACGGGCATCGAGCCCAGGTCAGCACCTTCACGAGTACGCACAGCGACAGTCTGCATCTCGACTTCCCGATCTCCGATAACCAAGAGATAAGGAACCTTGAGCAAAGTATGCTCGCGGATTTTAAAGCCGATCTTTTCATTTCTCAAGTCAGACTTGGCACGAAATCCGCTTTCGTTGAGGGTTTTTTCAACCTCGGCGGCAAAATCGGCCTGTTTATCAGTGATATTCATGATCACTGCCTGGGTCGGAGCCAGCCACGCGGGGAATGCACCCTCGTAGTGCTCGATCAGGATTCCGACGAAACGTTCGAAGGAGCCCAGGATCGCCCGGTGCAACATCACCGGGTGCTTGCGACTGTTGTCTTCGGAGACGTATTCGGCTCCCAGACGGACAGGCAGGTTAAAATCGAGCTGAAGGGTACCACACTGCCAGACACGACCAAGGCAATCTTTCAGCGAGAACTCGATCTTCGGACCGTAGAACGCACCCTCACCCGGCTGCAGATCGTACGGCAGGCCAGCGCTATCAAGGGCTGCAGCCAATGCAGCTTCGGCGCGATCCCACAACTCGTCGGACCCGACGCGTTTTTCCGGACGAGTGGACAGCTTCATCTCGACATCTTTGAAGCCGAAGTCGGCGTAAACGTCCATGGTCAGCTTGATGAACGCAGCGGACTCGGCCTGCATCTGCTCTTCAGTGCAGAAGATGTGGGCGTCATCCTGCGTGAATGCACGCACGCGCATGATGCCGTGCAACGCACCCGATGGCTCGTTACGGTGGCAGGCACCGAATTCGGCCAGACGCATCGGCAACTCGCGGTAGCTTTTCAGGCCCTGATTGAACACCTGCACGTGGCAAGGGCAGTTCATTGGCTTGATGGCGTAGTCGCGGTTTTCCGACTGGGTGGTGAACATGTTGTCGGCGTAGTTGGCCCAGTGCCCGGATTTCTCCCACAGGCTACGGTCAACGACCTGAGGCGTCTTGATCTCAAGGTAGCCGTTGTCGCGCTGAACCTTGCGCATGTACTGCTCGAGCACCTGGTACAGAGTCCAGCCGTTCGGGTGCCAGAACACCATGCCCGGCGACTCTTCCTGGGTGTGGAACAGGCCCAGGCGCTTGCCGATCTTGCGGTGATCGCGCTTCTCGGCTTCTTCGATGCGCTGGATGTAGGCAGCCAGTTGCTTCTTGTCAGCCCAAGCGGTGCCGTAAACGCGCTGCAACTGCTCGTTTTTGGCATCGCCGCGCCAGTAGGCGCCGGACAACTTGGTCAGCTTGAAGGATTTCAGGAAACGCGTGTTCGGCACGTGCGGGCCGCGGCACATGTCGACGTATTCTTCGTGATAGTACAGGCCCATGGCCTGCTCGTTCGGCATGTCCTCGACCAGGCGCAACTTGTAGTCTTCGCCACGGGCCTTGAACACTTCGATCACTTCGGCGCGCGGAGTGACTTTCTTGATCACGTCGTAATCTTTCTCGATCAGCTGCTGCATGCGCTGTTCGATGGCCGCCAGGTCGTCCGGGGTGAAAGGACGCTCGAAGGCGATGTCGTAATAGAAGCCTTCGTCGATGACCGGACCGATGACCATTTTGGCGGTCGGATACAGCTGCTTGACCGCATGGCCAACGAGGTGAGCGCAAGAGTGGCGAATGATCTCCAGCCCCTCTTCATCCTTTGGCGTGATGATTTGCAGCGTAGCGTCGCTGTCGATGATGTCGCTGGCGTCAGCCAGTTTGCCATTGACCTTGCCGGCCACGGTGGCCTTGGCCAGACCGGCACCAATGGATGCGGCGACCTCGGCGATGGAAACCGGGTGATCGAATGAACGTTGACTGCCGTCGGGAAGAGTAATAGTTGGCATGGCGCCTCCTCTCCTAGTGGTGACCCCTACCAAAGGTCACGTGGGTTGGGATGAGCCAGTACAAGATCCGATCCAGGCCATTCAATGACGAACGCCTGCCTTACAGCGGCAGGAGCCTTTCGGCCAACCGGAAAATCGAACCAGAGTGACTGGGATTCAAATCAGGATTATTCGGGCATTCGCCGCAGCCGGGACTGAAGGTCGACCGGCGCCTGCAAGCGCACGAGCGAGGCATGCTAGCACAGATGAACGGTCGTGGCGGTGTGCAGGTTTTCTGCCGGGGCAAATCCGGCGTTTTTGTGCCAGAGTGATGAACTTGATCCCCGCTTTACCCCTCAGATAACAAGACACTGACCCCAAAAGGAGCATCCCGGCATGCGTCTGAATCGTTTATTCGCTGTAGTCGCCCCCATTGTCCTGTTGCTGCCGCTGGCCGCCCACGCCGAATGGCCAAAGGGTGAGCGCGAGAAGTACATGGCGCAATGCGTTGAAGCAGCCACGCCGCAGATCGGCAAGCCAGCAGCAAACTCTCACTGCGCTTGCGGTGCCGACGCAATCAAATCCTACCCGGCCAAGGACCTTCAGTCCTTGATGGACAACACGGCCAGCGACTCGCTGAAGCAACAGGCCCTGACCCAGATTTCCAAGTGCAAGGCCAACAATCCGGCGAAAAAATAAGCCTGAAACCACGTAAAAAATGCGCTTTCAACCGGTGAAAAACCTCTGAAAAGCACTTTTTTCGACAAATTACGCAGGTTTTACAGCTTTTTTTATCGTCTTTACTTTCGGCTGAAAGCCTTTTAAAACGGGGCTTTCAGCCATATCAGGCAACAAAGAATGTGCGACTGTAGGGCAAACAGCACCTGTGGGGGGCTCCCAAAGCGAACATTTCGACTATGATACCCCGGTGTGCCCAGTTGGCCTGAGCAGCACAGTACTACTGAAAATATATGTTTCTTGGAGATACACCATGTCTAATCGCCAAACCGGCACCGTTAAATGGTTCAACGATGAAAAAGGCTTCGGCTTCATCACTCCTCAAGGTGGCGGTGACGACCTGTTCGTACACTTCAAAGCTATCGAAAGCGACGGTTTCAAAAGCCTGAAAGAAGGCCAAACCGTTTCCTTCGTGGCTGAGAAAGGCCAAAAGGGTATGCAAGCTGCTCAAGTTCGCCCAGAGTAATTTCCAGGCGCACTAAAAAAACCCCGTCCATGTGACGGGGTTTTTTGTGTGCGTCGTAAAAGCCTGAGCGATCAGCCGCAGTTGACGCGGGTGACGACCCGATTGGCATCGGTGTTGAGATTCAGACGGTCGGAGCGGTACTCCAGCGTCACCATGTCGGTCGGCTGCAGGAATCGCGCGTTCTGCGCACCGGCACGGGTACGCGCCTGCTCCAGCAGCTCTGGAGAAGCCTGTTTCCCAATGGTGAATTCGGCCGCTTTGGCCTCGCAACGGCTGTGACCCGTGTCAGTCGTCGTTACAGGGTCAGTTGCTGACTCGGTGGTAGCAGTGCTGCAACCCGCCAGCAGGGCAACGGCCAACAAAGTACCCAATGACGCGAGCTTCCAAGGCATGAAGCCTCCTATTTTCGAGAGTTAAGCTGAGATCGTGCGACCGCCAATCCGGCGTTTGGTTTCACAGGGAGCCCGAGCACCCTGCCCTTCGCCTCGGACAAACGGCAAGTTTGCCTGAGCATCGCCCTGCCCTTCACCCTTCAATCGTGACTGAATATGAACGGTGCTCAATACACGTCGATGTAATCGAAAGCCGGACGTGGCCAGTTCTGCTTCAGCGCATTAAAGATCTGCATGACCCAGACCTCATCGCTGGCCGCAACCCGTCCGACATAACCGGAGCCCTTGGCCCAGGTTTCCAGACGGAACAGCAAGCCATCGATATCGGTGCCGCCCACGACCCCCGAGGAAATATAGGCGATGCCGCCCTTGGTCACACGCAACTGCGTATGTTCATCGTCGCTGGCCGCCGCCAACAGTTGGCGCACCGCTTCAAGGGTCAAGCCGTCGGGAGTGTTCAAATCGATCTGCACAGCACAATCCTTGAAAATCCATCAAAGACCAAGTGTCGCATAGCCCTCCACTCATGCCTAAGTCGGAGTGCCAAACGCGCCGCAAAATGGTTAACTCGGGGCTCAGACTTCCCCGACCGCACGAGCGCCATCATGACCACTGTAAGTATCGACGCCGACATCAAAGCAAAGTGGCAGGACGGCCATAGCTCTTACAGCCCGGGCACGACGGAAGAACTTGCAATCATCGGCATCGATCTGCTGGTCAGAGACCTGGGAACCGAGGCCGCCCAGTCCTTCATCGAACAGGTGTTCGAGAAGCACCTGGCAGATCACAAGAGTGCAACTGACTCGGCGTAAAAGCCTGCGGCTGTGAGACTTACTTCAAACGACCCAGCCGCTCGGTCAGCAGATCGAAAAAGCCCTGCGCGTCGCCGCCGCTAACCCAGAAAGCATTCTTGGGCGCTTTGAGGCGGTCATGCCAGTCGACGATGGTCTGGCCGAAGGTCGGACCTTCGCGACTGTCGATCACCACGTTGACCTCGCGCCCGCTGAACAGTTGAGGCTTGAGCAGCCAGGCGATGACGGCGGCGTCGTGCACCGGACCACCCGGGATGTCGTAGTGCTCCATATCGGCCTTGATGTAGTCATTCAGAATATCGACCACCAGCCTGCTGGCACGGTTGTTCAACGCGGCTATCTGCTTCAGGCGCTCGTCACTGGTGAGGATCTTGTGGGTCGCATCCAGAGACAGATAGATCAGCTTCAATCCGCTCTTGAGCACCACCTCGGCCGCGTGCGGATCGGCGAACAGGTTGAATTCCGCCACCGGAGTGATGTTACCGCCGTTAAAGTGCGCCCCGCCCATGATCACCACTTCCTTGATGCCCTGAACGATTCCCGGCTGCCGGATCAGCGCCAGGGCCAGGTTGGTCTGTGGTCCCAGAATGGCAAGAGTGATGCTGTGGGGCGTGGCGGCCATCAGCGTATCGATCAGGTAGTCGATGGCACTGCCCTCGGCCAGGCCTGCCTTCGGTTCGTATACGGCGACACCGGACAGGCCTTCCTTGCCATGGATGTCCTCGGCATAGATCGGCGTGCGCATCATCGGCTTCGGCGCCCCGGCATACACCGGAACTTCCTCACGCCCCGCCCATTCGCGCGCCAGCCGCGCGTTTCGCGAGGTCTTGTCCAGGCGCACATTGCCGGCGACAGTGGTCAACGCACGGATGTTCAACTCATCGGGTGATGCCAACGCAAACAGTAATGCCACCACATCGTCGGCACCGGGGTCGGTGTCGATGATGAGGTCGATTTTCTCCGGACGACTCAAAACGTTACCCCGGCAACCAGCACGATGTTGCAGTACGGCTGGCATTCGCCAGTGCGCACGATCGCCCGGGCCTGTCGGCTGAGAACCTTGAATTGTTCGTGGCTGAGCAACTCACGCTGCCCCAGCGCACCCTCGGCATTCAGTTCGTCCAGAGTCGACAGTGAGGATGGTTTTTTCTCCAGGATTTCCTGGGCCAGCACATGGCTTTCGACCTGCATTTCGCTGAGCACCACCTTCAGGGTGCTGATGAAATCCGGAATGCCGTGGGTCAGCGCCAGGTCGATCAGTTCGACCCCTGGCGGTACCGGCAGGCCCGCATCGCCGATCACCACTTTGTCGCCATGACCAAGCGAGGCGATCAGTCGCGACAGTGCAACGTTGAGCAACGGAGTCTTTTTCATGCTGGCTTGAACGCCTGTACTTCGCAAAGGGAGGGAATCGACGGTTGCGCGCCGGCTCGGGTGACCGACAGCGCCGCAGCGACCTGGCCGAAGCGAATCGCCTCGGCCTCGCTCTTACCGCCCGCCAGCGCGGCAGCAAAACCACCGACGAAGGTATCGCCGGCCGCCGTGGTGTCGACCGCTTTCACGGTCGGTGCAGGGAAGTGTTCAAAACCTTTTCCATCGGCGAACAGCGAGCCCTGGGCACCGAGGGTGATGATCACTTTGCCCGCGCCCATCTCGATCAGTCGGGTCGCGGCGATTTCCGCGGTTTGCCGAGAGTCCACCGGCAAACCACTCAATGCCGAGGCTTCGCTCTCGTTGGGAATCAGGTAGTCGATATTCGCGTACCAGTCCGCCGGCAATGGACGGCTGGCCGGGGCCGGATTGAGGATCACAGTCTTGCCCAATTCGCGACTGCGCTTGAGCGCGTGACCCACCGTGGCGTCCGGCACTTCCAGCTGACAAATGATCACATCGGCAGCCTGCAGGACCGAATCGAAGCAGCCGATCAACGCAGGCGTCAACGCGCCATTGGCACCGGCGACGATCACGATTGCGTTCTGACTGTTGTCGTCGACCACAATCAACGCCACGCCGCTTGAGCCTTCCACGGTGCTGACCGCCTGACAATCGATCTGCTCGGCCAACAACGCCTCACGCAACTCTTTACCGTAGGCATCGCTGCCCACGCAACCGACCATCGATACTTGTGCACCAAGACGCGCGGCCGCCACTGCCTGATTGGCGCCCTTGCCACCGGAAACCGTGGCAAACGACTCTCCGATCAGCGTCTCTCCGCCGCGTGGCAGCCGTGGCGCCCGAGTGACCAGGTCCATGTTGAGGCTGCCAATTACCACTACTTTTGCTGACATACATTGCTACTCATTCATTCGGTTTCAGCGACGCTTTTGATTTAACGGAATTGCGCAAATACGCCGGCCAATGGCGCGGTCGATTCGCGCATGACGATGCTGGGCGTCACGATCCTTTGTTCGGTGGCCAGAGCCGGCGTGGCGATCCGGCGCAGCAACACTTCAGCCGCCATCTCGCCCAGCTGCAGGATCGACTGCCCCACGGTGGTCAACGCCGGATAGACGTAGCGACTCATCTGGATATCGTCGAAGCCGATCACTGACAACTCGCTGGGTACGCGGACATTGCGCTCGGCAGCGGCTCGCAGCACACCGATGCCGATCATGTCGTTGGCGGCGAAGATGGCGCTGGGCGGATTGCGCTCCAGCAGGATCGCCGCGGCGTTGTAGCCGCCGGTGCTGGTGAAATCGCTTTCCAGCATGCGCTCGCTCGGCACTTCGATTCCCGCTTGTTTCAGGGCCCGGCAAAAACCGGCCAGACGCATTTGCGCCACACTCGTCGTCGCCGGGCCGCTGATGGTGGCGATGTCCCGATGCCCCAGCTCCAGCAGGTGCCGGGTGGCCAGGTAGGCGCCGTATTCGTGATCGATGCGCACCAGGTCTGCATCGACGCCGTCCAGTCCGCGGTCGACGATCACCATCGGCGTGCGTACGTTCGACAGGCCTTGTGCCAACCCGCTGTCACCGCCCGCCGAAGCGACGATCAACCCGTCGATACGCTTTTCCAGCAGTACGCGCAGGTAGCTGCGCTGCTTGTCCGGGTTATCGTCGGAGTTGCAGAGGATCACGCAATAGCCATTGCGCTCGCAGTAATCCTCGATGCCCCGGGCCAGTTCGGCGAAGTACGGGTTGAGGCTGTTGGGCACCAGCAAACCGATGGTGGCCGTGGTCTTGGCCTTGAGCGACCGGGCCACAGCGCTGGGCACGTAGTCGAGGGTCTCGATCGCCGCCTCGACCTTGATCCGCACTTCTTCGCTGACCGGCCGGGTCTTGTTCACCACATGGGAAACCGTGGTGTAGGAAATCCCTGCGAGTGCCGCCACATCTTTGATCGTTGCCATGACTCAGGTCCGCCGGCTTGCGCGCTGACTGCGATAGGTATCGAGCACCACCGCGACGACGATCACCGCGCCGGTGATGATGCGCTTGGTCGGCTCGGATGCGCCGATCTGCGCCAGACCGGCCGCCAGTACGGAAATGATCAACACCCCGAAGAACGTACTGATGACCGAACCGCGACCGCCCATGAGGCTGGTACCACCGATCACCACCGCGGCGATCACTTGCAGTTCGAGACCGGAGCCGGCGTTCGGGTCGGCCGCTTCCAGGCGCGAAATCTGAAACAGCGCGGCGATACCCGCCAGCAACCCCATCAGGCTGAACACCAGGATCTTGTAGGGCTTTGGATTGATCCCCGCCAGACGCACCGCTTCTTCGTTGGTGCCGATGCCGATCAGGTAGCGACCGAACACGGTACGGGTCAACACAGCCTGGGCGATGAAGATGATCAGCAAGGCGATGATAAACGATGGCGAAATCCCGAAGGCGATCGGGTTGGACAACCAGGCGAAGGCATCACCAATGTACGCCGTGCGCGAACCGGTCATCTGATACGCCACGCCGCGAGCCATTTCCAGCACGCCGAGGGACACGATGAACGATGGAATGCGCCACGCCACGGTGATCGAACCGGTGATGGTCCCGGCCAGTGCGGCCGCCGCCATGCCTAGCAATGCTGCGGGCAGGACGCTCCAGCCCCAGCCGAGAATCGCCACGCTGACCGTCGAGGCGGCGAGCGCCAGCACCGAGCCCACCGACAGGTCGATGCCGCCGATGATCAACACGAAGGTCATGCCGACCGCCAGGACCATCAGATCCGGAATCTGGTTGGCCAAGGTGCTGAAGGTGTCGTAGGACAGGAAGTGGCTGCTCAGGGCCGAGAACAGCACGACCATCGCCAGCAATGCACCGGCCAGGCCCAGATAAGTGCCGAGGCCATAAAAATTGCCACTGCGTTTGCCGGGCGAAGATACGGTTTTCATGGAAGATCCCTAGGCGCGGCTTCGTTGAGCAGCGCATCACGTTTTTGATAGCCGGCAAAAGCGGCGGCAAGCAAGTCATCCTGGGTCCAGCTGTCGCGCTCGAAGGTGTCGATCAGCCGTCCGGCCGAGAGCACGCCGATGCGGTCGCAGATCAGCATCAATTCGCGCAGGTCACTGGAGACCACCACCAACGCTTTGCCCTGGCGGGTCAGTTCACCGAGCAACGCATAAATGTCGAACTTGGCGCCGACGTCGATACCGCGGGTCGGCTCATCGAACAACAGCACGGAGCAGTCGCGCTCCAGCCAACGGCCGATCACCACTTTCTGCTGATTGCCACCGGACAGCTCGGACACCAATTGCGCCGGGCCGGAACTGCGGATGCGCATGGCGTCGATCTGACGCTGCGCCAGGGACGCTTCGTCGCCGGGATTGACGAAGCCGCTGCTGGAAATACGCGGCATGTTGCCCAGCGCGATGTTGGCGCCGATCGATTGCGTCAACAGCAAGCCTTCACCCTTACGGTCTTCGGTGATCAGGGCGATGCCGTGAGCGACCGCGTCAACCGGGGATCGGATGCTGACGACCTGCGCCGGCGAACCCAGCGCCACTGTGCCGCTGTCTGCGGTATCGGCGCCGAAGATCAGCCGCAGCAACTCGGTGCGCCCTGCTCCAATCAGGCCGGAAATGCCGAAGATCTCGCCGGCGCGCACTTCGAAGGACACGTCACGGACCTTGTCGGCGCGGGTCAGGCCTTTGACCGTCAACGCCGCAGCACCGATCTTGCGCGGCCCCATGTCGATGTGTTCGCCCAGCTCACGACCGACCATCAACGTGACCAGTTGCTCACTGTTGTAATTGGCCATCGGCTCGACGCACACCAGATTGCCGTCGCGCAATACCGCAATGCGCTGGGCAACCCGCGCCAATTCTTCGAGGCGATGAGAGATATAGATGATCGACACGCCGCGGGCTTGCAGGCGAGTGATCTGTTCAAACAGCATCTCGACTTCACGGGCCGTGAGCATTGCCGTCGGTTCGTCGAGGATCAGCACGTGGCAATCGCCGATCAGGTTGCGGGCGATCTCGACCATTTGCTGGTGACCGATGCCCAGTTCGCCGACCAGAGTGTCCGGATCGATCGCGTCGAGACCGACCTGAGCCATGGCTTCGATCGCCGCTTTGCGCAGTTGTTTGCGACTGATCCAGCCGCCGTTGCTGGGCAAGTTGTCGAGAAACAGGTTTTCCGCCACCGACAAGGTCGGCAGCAGATTGAGTTCCTGCATGACCATGCGGATGCCGAGGTCCTCCGCCTGAGTACGGCTGCCCGGACGGTAATCCTGCCCCTGGAATTGCATCTGGCCAGTGGTCGGCGTGACCAGCCCACCAATGATCTTCGACAGCGTGCTTTTACCCGCGCCGTTCTCACCGGTCAGCGCCAGCACTTCACCGCGCATGAGCGTCAGGTCGATGCCGGTCAGGACCGGTTGGGCGTAGGTCTTGCCGATGCCGCTGACCGAGAGGACAGCGTTCGGGTCGCGAACGGACATAAAAACTCTCCATGCACTCGCCCGGACGGGCGAGCACCATTGTGTCGCCAGAGGATTACTTGGTAACCAGCTCTACCGGCGTCTCGATCACACCGTTGGCGCTGCTGTCGACTTTTTCGCCCTTGATGATTTTCAGCGCCGTCTCGATGCCGAACACCGCTTGTTTGGCGGCAAACTGGTCGGCCGTGGCCAGCACTCGACCGTCCGCGAGCATCGGCTTGATGGCGTTGATGTTGTCGTAGCCGACGACTTCAACCTTACCGGCCTTGCCCGCAGCACGTACCGCCGACACTACACCGAGCGCCATGCTGTCGTTACCGGCCAGCAGGGCTTTGGTTTGCGGGTATTCGCTGAGGATCGACGCGGCAACCTTGTTGCCCTTGTCGATTTCCCAGTCACCGGACTGCACCGACACAACCTTGATCTGCGCGGCTTCCATCGCATCCTTGAAACCTGCGGTGCGAGCCTGGGCGTTGGTAGTCGTGGACACACCTTCGATGATGCCGACTTCGTCACCGGCCTTGAGTGTCTTGGCCAGGTACTCACCGACCAGACGCGCGCCTTTGCGGTTGTCCGGACCTACGAACGGAACACTGATGTTTTTGCTTTTGACCACGGCCGGGTCAAGCTGATTGTCGATGTTGATCACGGTGATACCGGCATCGATGGCTTTCTTGATTACCGGCACCATGGCCTTGGAGTCAGCCGGCGCGATGACCAGCGCATCGACCTTGGCCAGAATCATTTGCTCGACGATGCGCGTCTGGCCCGCAGTATCCGTTTCGTCCTTGATGCCGTTGGAAATCAGCTCGAACTCGCCGGAGTGATCTTTCTGGTAGGCCTTGGCGCCATCTTCCATGGTCAGGAAGAATTCGTTGGCCAGGGACTTCATCACCAAGGCGACTTTGGGTTTGGCAGGCGTTTCAGCGAAAGCCGAAGAGACAGGCAGCGCAGCAGAGGCGGCAGCCAGCATAGCGACAGCAAGAAGACGTCCAGCGAATGGCAGCTTCATGGGTTCACTCCGATCTTATGATTATTGTGAGCAACGCTTGCGCTGGCGTAAGCTGCGTGGCGTTCGCTGATGGATTTAACCCACCAGGACTGCCGCGCAAACGTTTGCGTAGACCGGACTATGCGAATCTTGTCGAGATTTGTCAATCACGAGAAAACGCCATTTGAGGGAACCGTTCACGCTGTGGTACTGACCACATTCCCGGAACCTGTCAGCTCCTTCGCCAGCGCCGCCGCCACCTGCATCAGTGCCGCGGACGTATCGGCAATTTGCGACTGAATCGACATGACCGCGGTGGCCTTGGCTTCCGCCGACTGGAATTTCGCAGCCTGGGTTGCCGCCAATTGCTGCTGTTGCTCGCGCAGCTGCTCCTGCAATTCCTGCATGCGCTTGAGCAACATCTGCACGGCAATGCTTTGCTGACTGCCCGCGCTTTCGGCTTTTTCACTACCCTGCGTTCCGCCGCCGAGACTGACAGATTTTTTCTCGTCTGCTTCCAGCCCCAGGCGCTGAGTCGACGTATCAGCTGCCGCCTCGCTCAAGGTCTCAACAGTCGAGGGAGACTTCCCGCCAATGTTGATCACGGACGCATTTGGAAAACCGACGGTCAACGACATGTGAACTCCATGAAAAAAAGATTCCTCATGGAGAGATCGGCCTGCGTACGGGTTTCTTTAGCCGCAACCGACGATCCGACTGTCGGAGAGCCGAACGGGAAACCCGCAATCAGTCGGAAACCCGGACAATCCACAAAACCATCACGTTGAAACTACGTTTAAATATTTAAACAAATCAGTAATTTAAACGATTCTCTCAATACAAAGTGTAATTGGTACAGATTCTGCTCTTCTCCAGCACCCCAAGCGTTCAGATCCGCTCGGGGCGCATCTAGATGAACCTGCATCAGCACCGTCACTACTAGAGAGAAAAATAATGACATCTGCTATCAAACATTTTGTTCCGGGCGCCTTGGCCCTCTTGCTGCTCCTGCCTACTGCCCTTCAGGCAAAGGAAGTCGAAACCCAACAGAAACTGGCGAACGTGGTGATTCTAGCCACCGGCGGCACCATTGCCGGCGCCGGCGCCAGCGCGGCCAACAGCGCGACGTACCAGGCAGCGAAAGTCGGCATCGATAAACTGATCGCCGGCGTTCCGGAACTGAGCCAGGTCGCCAATGTTCGCGGCGAACAAGTGATGCAGATCGCGTCCGAGAGCATCACCAACGAAAACCTGCTGCAACTGGGTCGCCGCGTCGCCGAACTGGCCGACAGCGCTGACGTCGATGGCATCGTGATCACCCACGGCACCGACACCCTGGAAGAAACCGCGTACTTCCTGAACCTGGTAGAGAAAACCGACAAGCCGATCATCGTCGTCGGCTCCATGCGCCCAGGCACCGCGATGTCGGCTGACGGCATGCTGAACCTGTACAACGCCGTGGCTGTGGCCAGCAGCAAAGAGGCTCGCGGCAAAGGTGTGCTGGTGACCATGAACGATGAAATCCAGTCGGGTCGCGATGTCAGCAAGATGATTAACATCAAGACCGAGGCGTTTAAAAGCCCTTGGGGTCCCCTCGGGATGGTGGTTGAAGGCAAATCCTACTGGTTCCGCCTGCCAGCCAAGCGTCACACCATGGACTCGGAATTCGACATCAAGAACATCAAGAGCCTGCCTGACGTAGAAATCGCCTACTCCTACGGCAACGTCAGCGACACCGCTTACAAAGCGCTCGCTCAGTCCGGCGCCAAAGCCATCATCCACGCCGGCACCGGTAACGGCTCGGTGTCTTCGCGGGTCGTTCCAAGCCTGCAAGCCCTGCGCAAGGACGGCGTGCAAATCATCCGCTCTTCCCACGTCAACGCCGGTGGCTTCGTTCTGCGTAACGCCGAACAGCCTGACGACAAGTACGACTGGGTCGTCGCTCACGATCTGAACCCGCAGAAAGCCCGCATCCTGGCCATGGTCGCCCTGACCAAGACCAACGACAGCAAAGAGCTGCAACGGATGTTCTGGGAATACTGATTCACCCTCGCCCGACCGATTCCGGTCGGGCACCGCCTCGCCTTTCGAAAAAATATTCCTTCGTCCTACACCAAATGGAGCAAACCGCTGTCAGAGGATTTTCTTGAATTTTAAGCAGTTGCGAAAATGCCTACAGTTAAATACTGTATGCACGTACAGCTTAATAAGGATAATCCCGTGGACACCACCTCCTCCTCACCTGACTCCTATGTCCGCATGGGCACGCGCGTTCAGAAAATCATCAATTCCCCCACCGCCCAAAAATCCAAGGCTGCACTGATCTTCCGTCTGCCGGACGAGCCTGTGGATGAGTGGGAACGCCTGCTCGAAGAAATCGATGAAAACGACAACGTCACCCTCGCCTATCGCGATGACGGCGGTGTGCAGATTTTCTGGGTCGTGCCGAAGGAAGACTGAGTCAATGAGTGTCCGTTGTTTTGCTTTGCTGTTTCTGTTGTTCGCCATGGGCGCCCAGGCCGATGCGCCACGCACCTTCAACGAAGCCAAGAAAGTCGCCTGGAAGTTGTACGCGCCCCAATCCACCGAGTTTTATTGCGGCTGCAAATACACCGGCAACAAGGTGAACCTCGCAGCGTGTGGCTACGTGCCGCGTAAAAATGCCAAGCGCGCCTCGCGCATCGAATGGGAGCACATCGTTCCTGCCTGGCAGATCGGTCACCAGCGCCAATGCTGGCAGGAAGGCGGACGCAAGAACTGCACGCGCTACGACCCGACCTACCAGAGGGCCGAGGCCGATCTGCATAACCTGGTGCCAAGCATCGGTGAGGTGAACGGCGATCGCAGCAACTTCAGTTTCGGCTGGTTGCCCGAGCAATCGGGTCAATACGGCTCGTGCCTGACCCAGGTCGACTTCAAGGCGAAGAAGGTCATGCCTCGCCCATCCATTCGCGGGATGATCGCCCGGACGTATTTCTACATGAGCAAGCAGTACGGCTTGCGCCTGTCTAAACAGGATCGCCAACTGTATGAAGCCTGGGACAAGACCTATCCGGTTCAGGCCTGGGAGCGTCAGCGCAACCAAAGCGTGGCGTGCGTCATGGGACGCGGCAACGAGTTTGTCGGCCCCGTCGACATGAAATCCTGCGGTTAACCACGCGCTGAAAATACAAAGGCCTCGGGTTCAACACCCGAGGCCTTTTTCGTTACTCATCGTGAAGCCTGGTACTTACTGAGCTGCCGGACGCTCGAGGACCAGAACTTCAATGTTCTGTTTCTTCGCCTTGACGAGCGCTGCATTCACTTGCGCCTGCTTGGCGTCGGCTTCAGCCTTCGAACCGTATGGCCCCATCAGAATCCGGGTCTTGCCATTTTCCCTGATGACATTGGACATGAAGCTGTGCTCGATCAGCCAGCCGCTGAGGTCGCTGACTGCCTGAGGTGTTTCGCCTCTCACTTCGAGATCCCATTGCGGCCCTGACACTTGCGCCGGCGCTACCGCCGCCGCTGTAGGCTGCGGTTTTTGCGCATCCCCACGCTTGTCTTCACCACATCCCGCCAGCGCCAGTACCGCCATTATCAAAACCATTTTGCGCACAGCGTTTCCCTCTGAATGCTTAAAGCGAGGATTTTAACACTCATGAATACTTCCCGAGTGCCGCAAAATGGGCACAAAACAACGAGAATGATGGTTGCCGCCTCTGTATAGTTACACCTTGGGAATTAATGCTGCATCTGCGCGTCAGAAAGAGGCACCCAAACTGTGAAACTTCGCACTAATCTATACATACCACCGACCTCTGCACTGTCCGAATCAGGTGCCCCACGAAGCAATCAAGGAGAAGACCATGCTGATACTCACCCGCAAAGTCGGTGAAAGCATAAATATTGGTGATGACATTACGATCACCATCCTGGGCGTAAGCGGCCAGCAAGTCAGAATTGGCATCAACGCCCCGAAAGACGTTGCGGTGCATCGCGAAGAGATTTATCAGCGCATTCAAGCTGGCCTGACCGCCCCGGACAAGCCGCAGACTCCCTGAATCCTGATGCGTTCAGTAGCCAGCCCGTTCACCCCGGAACGACGGCTGGCTAAAGATTCATCTGCCGCAACGCCCTCCGTCTTCCTCGCTTGCCCCTAGCTATCCAAACGTCACGCCACGCGCCATGCCAGTGGCCGCGATAACCATCAGTAAAACTAGTAACGCCTCGACATGGCTGATCCGCGCGAACAACTTTGCACGTCTGGTATCTATGGCCGCACCACGCGCCAGCGCCACCCGCCATTTGATCAAAGTCACCATCGGCGCCACCTCAAGCAGCAGGATAAGAACGAAAAGCGTCATTTTGAGATGGAACAACGGTTGCTGCAGATAGTAATCAGTGCCTTTTTCGAACCCACCAAAAGCTCGCATCCCACCCGTCACCAACAGAATGAGTGCGCAAATCCCCCACAGGTTATCTGCGGTCAATACGCTGCGCACCTCCCCCACACCGGCCGCCAAACGCCGAAAATTCGTACCGCGAACCAGAACCGCCCAGAACGCCAGGCCAAACGCCAATAGGTGCACCGCTGCGAGAAGCCAGTGAGTCAGCATCGTGAAACTCCCGTCAGGACGAAGATGAGTAAAGCTGTCAGTAGTAGCTCATCGATCGACGAATTGCATCTGCCCCACCATTAGCAAATTTCTCTGCCCAGCTCATGGAACCCATCCCGCAGGTGGCAAAAGACATGGCGTTACAGAGACCAACTAGACTCCAACGCGCGAGTGAGACATGTTCTTGCCGCCCTGCCCAAAAGCAGTCATTCCCACCGAATTGACCTGAGTACACAAAATCATGTGTGAATCATGTGATTCAAACTCTGCTTCGAAAACCCATGAGCGTCGCCGTTTTCTCCGTCTTGCCGGTTTAGGCGCCGGCGCCCTGCTGCTCGCAGGGACGCTGCCCAACCAATTCGCGCAGGCAGCCGAAAAAACCTCAGCGCCCCCCAAACCCAAAAACGTCATCAGCCCTGATGAGGCCCTTAAAAGACTGATGGAGGGAAATGAGCGGTATGTGAGCGGCAATTCAGAAACCCACGACTTCAAGGACGAGCGTGAAGCGCTGGTTTCCGGCCAGAACCCGTTCGTGGCGGTACTGAGTTGTTCCGACTCGCGCATCGCCCCCGAGTACGCGTTCGATACTGCACGAGGTGATCTTTTCGCCATCCGCGTGGCCGGTAACTTTGTTACGGACGAAGGTCTGGCGAGTATCGAATACGGTGTCGCCGCGCTTGGCGCGCCGCTCATTCTGGTATTGGGGCATGAGAGATGCGGCGCTATCGAGGCCGGCATCAAAGCCGTCAAGGATAAAACGGTGTTCCCCGGGCAGATCCCGAAACTGACTGACGCACTCAAACCCGCTATCGAAACCGTGATCAAACAATCTGGAGACCTGGTGGAAAACGCGACCGTGCAAAATGTCAAAGACTCGGTTGCACGCCTCAAGCAGGCCACGCCACTGCTGACCGACGCGCTCGGCAACGGCAAGTTGAAAATAGTGGGGGGCATCTATCGCCTGGCGACCGGGAAAGTCGAGCTGATTGCCTGAGCCGTCGAGGCCCCGGTGGAAACTGCCGGATGTGAAGAGCCCAGCGCGATGGCTGGGCTCTGGTTATTTTCTGTTTTCCATCATTTTGTCGGCAAGGGCTTTGGCACGCTCGATCAACAGATTCTGCCTGTCGTCATGAGTGGCCCCGCCTACCACCGGTGCCGTCAGATTGCTCTCGGCAATCAATGCAGCGCAGAAGTATTCATCCCAAACAGTTTGGCTGTCGGATGACTGTTTGTTGGTTTGGTCGGAGATCATAGTCGACTCCTTGGATGAGGCGATAATGCCCATTTTACACCTGATGGAATGCATGTCAGGGCGTCGGGCTACAGGATCCACCTTAGAAGAACATGAGACGCGATCCAGGGAGATGCTTCGACCACCGTCCACTGAAGCAAGAGACAAACGGACAAGTAAGCCGCTAAGAACTTGATCATCGCTCGCCTCCCCATCAGCCGTTCTCCCGTAAACACCGCGTCGCCTGTGTTGGTTGGATGCAATTGCGTGCAGACAGTTCAATTTCAAATAGCACTGGTTTTCATTCGCCTCATTTCTGGGCAACCGGCTCATGAACGAGGTGGATGAGATCAGCGCATTCCATGAGCCACGGCATTGCCGACTCAATGTATGATTGCGCCGAACAAAATTCAGGTGAAGGCATGGCTGGTAACGATAAGGACAGGATTGTATTTTTGGATTACATGAGGGTTTTCGCCTTCATGAGCGTTCTCATCGGCCACAAGTTTCTTGGGCATTTGAATGCGATCGCGGCGGACGCGACCCAGCACATTGCGATCCGATACCTGGCAGAAGCTACAATTCCTCTGACCAGTGCTTGCGGCGTGATTGTCTTTTTTCTGACGTCTGGCTACATCATCACGCACGTCATTCAGACAGAAAAACCCACGGAATTCCTGATCAAGCGTTTTTTCCGGATCTATCCGCTGTATGCAGCAGCTATCGTACTGGAAGCTGTTATGGAACGGACCATCAATGGCTTGCCGTTCCCGCCACTGTCAATACTGTTGCCGCGCCTGCTACTGGTCGGCGACTTCTTCAGCACGCCGTATGCATTGTTGAACGTAGAGTGGACGCTAAGAATAGAAGTGATGTTTTACCTGTTCATGGCCGCACTGAAAGTAACAGGTTTAATCAAAAAGCCTGAATGGCTTCCAGGCACATTCCTGGCAGCATCCATTGCCTTGTTCATTTCTGGGCCATTCCCGGCTTTTATTCCCTGGAGCACCGGATACTTCACCATCTATGCGCCCTATCTGCTGATTGGCTCATGCATTTACCTTGCGCAATATGCCAAGGCGAAACCAGGCATTTGCGTGCTGAGCTCTGCGCTAATGTTGCTGCTTTCACTGACTGCTGTCGCCAAATACCAACCGATCTGGAAAGAAAGCAACTACGCAGCTTTCGCCCTGATCATCTTCGTTGGCGCCATCGTGCTGCAACGTTATCTGCATGACGGCCCACTGGTCCGGCTTTTTTCAAATCTCACTTATGCCGTCTACCTGTTCCATAACTGGTTGTGGCAGTTCCTGGTCGATGCCAGCCTCTTCATTGGAATCAGGTGGATACCCATCAGCGTTCAAGTGCTGATTGCTCTGTTCGTCTTCTGCTATCTGACTCATATCACCGTTGAAAAATACGGACTGGCTGTGGGGCGTTATGCAATCAAGAAGTACAGGGTGATAGCAGGTCAGGATGCTCGTCCTGAAAGACCTGTAATGTAGGTTGAAATATCAGCTTCACTTAACCCATAAAAAACCCGCCATCAGCGGGTTTTTTATGGATTAAGCGCCTTGGCTATTTAGCGACGGCAGCAACGCTAGACTCGACGGTTCTGCTCTTTCCTAAAAACTTTAACTTCTCTTGCAGCTTCAGTTCCAGAAACCCGAAGAAATAAGAAGCACTGCCGCCTACAATAAATATGACGATCACCCCTTGCCAGTAGCCCAGCTTAATCCCCAACAATTCCTTTACAAAGAGCATGGTGAAGAAACACGCCGAAATATGGATTAGATAAACGCCGTATGAGACATCACCCAACCGAACGAAGAAGTTGCTCACGAAGTTTTTTGGACACCAAACAGATCCGCCTCGTACAACAAAAAAAACTGCCAGTATTGCCAAGTAATAGTAAACAACCGCACCGTATTCCGTAAAAACATTGATCATTGTCGCCACAAACAGTATCGCCGAACCGATCACCAATTCGGACGGCTTACAAGGGAAACGCTTGCTACTCTGCCAAACGAAGATCCCGGTAATGAAGTAAAAATTGTAAAAGCTGAAAAGAATCTCTCCAAAACCTGGGTATGAGGCACGCGCCACCATTGCCGGGGGAACAGAGTGAAACAGCAATATAGCGGCTGCCCATACTAACATTGCCGGGTTCAGATACTTGGCATGCAATCGACCGACAAGAAGTATGAGCAAATAAAACTGCATTTCATAAATCAGCGTCCAGTACGGAATAAAAATTGAATCAGCTTTTCCCGTTGGGATCAAGAGCACCGTCGTCCATTCTGGCCAGACATTGTATGAAAAATAAGACAATGCGAAGCCGCTCACAACAAACGCAAAGATCAAGCCAGGATAAATCCGCCGAAAACGATCAACAAGAAAACGTTTAGGGGCCCTATTCATTTGACCAGCCATCAAATAACCTGACAGACCAAAAAAAAGAAACACTCCACTACCGCCGAGCAACAGCGAATTCAAAACGGTAGTCGGACCACTGGAAAAATAGCTGCCCAACCAAAAAACATGCTGTAGCAGAACAAGAAAAGCCGCGATGCCCCGAATAGCCTGAAGCCCCATGCTTCGATTGGAAGTGGCCGCAATCATAAAATATTCATCCTGAGAACTGCTTTCTGGGCACTGCTGAGAGCAGTTGCAAGCGTTCGCGCTGCCATTGGCGCGACAAGTGGCGGCGATTTTGGTTCCGACGTTAAAAAAAGTCCAGTAAATGTACAATTCTTGACACATTCGTACTCATAGTTTCGGACCACCGTTATCAATCACGGGGGAGACCCGCTCCTCATGCGGATCCAGATCCGTCGCTACCTGGAGATCACATGGCACAGGCCTGTGCAGCGGCAAAACGCACTTGTGTTCCGAGAGGCGAGCTGTGCGTAGAGACAAAAACGAAAAAGCCCCGCTGTTGACGGGGCTTCGGGCCAGTCGCTCTCGACAACCAGGAATTCACGATGTGGGAGGTGCGATAGCAGAGAGAACATCGGGTCTACCAAACTGCTGCGATAACCGACTGGCACCTTTTTCAAGTCGCTGCGCTTGATGATGATGTAGCGGTTTTCCCGCTGGAAAGTTGAATCGCTCATCCTGCAGTCTCCATCGATACCAGATCATGGGCATTCACAACTGTCATGCCGAGGCGGTGGGCGATTTGAATTTCGAGCTTCGCGCCCTCCGATCTTTCCCATCCGGGCAACAGGGCAATCACTCCGCACAGGCCAAGCCGCGTCAGGTCGTAGGCCATGTAGTCGACCCACTCGGCGCCGGGGACGATGCCGTGATCGGCCGGATTCTCCACCTGATAGCCCTGGGCCCGGAGCGCATCGGCCGCAGCGTAGAAGGCGGGGTAGCTGAGGTCCTTCAAGCCAGTCATGGGGCCAGCCACATACACGCGTTTGGCGCGGGCGGAAGCGAGCGTTACACCAGGCGCTGCAAAGGCTTTGATCCGATCCACCGCCCGATCAATCGGCCCTTGAACGAAAGGCGATGGCGGCTCGTTCGCTGGCGGGGTTGTCCGCGTGACGGCTGCGATCATTCCCATCAGGGACTCGGTGACGATCGTGCGGATGTTTTCTGTGGGCATGGGGCGTCCTATGCCGGGGCATTCCCGGGCGGTGGAGTTGTGAGATTAGGGGCGGCCTGGAATACACTCCCGGGCTTTAACCAAAGGGAGTTGACACATGTTTTTAAGCATTATTGTCGGTTTGTTGATAGGAGTTGCCTTAGCGCTTGTCATGAATGGAATGCGCTCGATTGATCCCAAGGCGTTGCTAATCCTTAAATGGGTTGTAGGGGTGATTGCGACAGGTTTTATCTTTTTATCTTTTATGTTTGGCGCCGTAATTGGGCTGATGGCAGTGGCAGAGGTCAATATTGGCTATTACGCCTACGCCAAGCTGTTTCAACGCAGTGCAGTGAAAACTTGAAAGAAGTGGGTCAGGCTGCGAGGCGCTGGCAAAGCTTGATGATGTCGGCGGCGTTGGCCGCGATCATCGTCTCGGCCTCGTTAAGACAAACACTGCTATCGATCAGCCGGACCGGATTGGTTTTGTTGTTGAGGTCGGGCACGCCGGTGATTGGACCGCTGAGGTAGAGGCGCTTCATGCTGGCACCTTCGGCGTGTAGGTCAGCAAGCCGTCGAGGCTCGCTTCCTTGATGGCTTCGAACTCCCAGGCGTAGTACTGCGATTCGACGTAGACGCGCATCTCGGCGTAGTCGTGCTGCTTGCGTCGAACGCCTCAGCGGCATCTCGGGTGAAGTGACTGTTCAAGATCTCCCAGCGCTTGTTCCAGCCGGTGACGGTGTGGTCATCGCACTCGGCGAGATATTCCCACTGGTCGTCCTCGTCCGGATCCATAAAGCTGCATTCCCAATCAGCCATCAGAGCTTGGTCGATTTCTGCGCGCTCTTCGTCGTCGAGGTCGTCCCAGTATTCTTTCGGGCTAAACCACCGCCGATCCTCCAGATAGACAACTCGACCTTCCGCGTATTCGATCTCGTAGCCGTAATCGATTCGCTTGGTCTGCACGGTGAATATCGCGGCCGCAGTGTGGTGCCATTTAACGCCGGCGCCGTTGCAGTGATAAACCGGCTGGGTCAGAGGATCAGCAGCAGCTAGCGAAGACCTGCTGAGCGAGATAAATGAGCTCCGCAAAAAGAATGAAACCCTACAAATTAAACTTAATAAATATGAAACATCTGCTTTAGAGTTGGGATTCGAACCAGCCGGACTTGATGCGTTATTCGTTGTTAATGGGAAATATTATTCAGAAAGAGCTAGACGGCAGCAAGCCTGGGAAAGCAAAGTTAGCTGGAGGGATATTTTTTATTTCATATCGCCTTATCTTCTCAAGAGCATTATCGAGGCGAAAGCTTCGGAAATATTACGTCTAGCCCTTCTAAAAAAAGAGAGACTTCCCACCGGATTAAGCAGCCTCGACGATCAGAACTTTCAAACAATTTCCGTACAATTAAAGGTTTTGGGCATTATTGATATGCAAGCCAAACAAGCAACAGACGGTAAAATGTATAAGTTTTGGTCTCTCACCGCAGCCGGCGAAAAGCTGATGTATCAGATGAGGGCGATTCCCGCGACTGTCGAAAAACTTGATTCTGCCTTGGCCACAGGAGAGTTCGAGGGCGATCCCGTCAAAGCAGACTAGATACTTAATCGAAGGGTTAGCGCCCCCAATAGCGCCCTTCACAACAAGCCTGAGGAGCGCCCACTACTCGATAGGTATTGCATTGTAAACGTCAGCTTTGGGTCGCCTTGTGCCGGTCATAAACAAGAATCGTAAATGGTGAAACCCGGTGCAAATGACCGGTCAGGTCGAATGCAAACAATTGGGTGGGCCTGAGCAGTTCTTCGCCCACCCCCAGCCATGGGCAAGAGATACTAGGACTCCCACACCATCACTCAAGGACGATAGCCATGCCAGATAAGTCAGAAGCCAACATCGCCACGGCGGATGCATTGACACTACTACTGCATAACCAGCACGCTCTAGGTGCGGCCCTTGAAGAGGTGACAAAATGGCTCTCTGAGAATTGTGTAGGGATTGTTGTCGCTAACGCAAACAGCGGCTATGGAAACGCTGGACTTGAATGCTCAAGCGATCACAGACGCGATTTTACGAATACGACAATCGTAGGCATCAGTTAGACCCTCGGCTGATGTAACCCGATAGCCACCCAGTAAGCACCCTACCAAGCAAATGAACAGCCCTGAGAGCTGCCATTGAAGCACTGGTCTGCGTGCCGTAAACGCCCATAACAATGCGATGGCTGCCCTTCACGCACTCGACACGAACACAGAGGTCATCGCCCAAGTGCTGGAGCGACTCCGATCCTAGCCGCTACACCCTCGCCTGCCATATTTTGACATTAGAGGCTCTGGCAGCGATACGGCGCGGGAATGGCACTTAACACCGCCTCAGCCAGAGCATGCGAACGCGATTGCATAGTTATACGCGATGCATCTCTTCAACAATCCTATTGAACTTAGTACAGGTTTCGTCCTTCAACTCCCGACTGGAAATAACGTATTTTTCCGACTTGGATATCACCTCAATATTATAAAGCACCGTCAAAACCCCAAAGTCGGAATCAAGTACATCAGCGTCGTACGTCAGGATGAGTAGTTTGCTTGGAGAAATAGCTAGCCTTATGTAGTAGAGCGGCTCGTCTTCGACAGCTCCGTTATTAATTATTACCACATTGTCTCCCAAAACGAAATGCTCTCCCGACATATCGACCTGAGTAATTGCCCAGCTCATCTCACCTATTTTTTGGACAACATCTGGATCGAGAATCCGCTCCATCATAAATTTCAGAATTGTGTTGCCTCTAACTGCTTGGACATCGATGCGCGCCTTCTCTACGACCGCTGCCATTTTGGGATTAGATTGAAATAGCTCTTCTACATAATCATCAACTTGAGCAAGACGCTTGTATCTTTCAAGCTTCCTAGGACTTCTCTCTATCATGCTCGCTATGAACAACGACCAGATACCTTTCTCCTGTGCGGTTAGCGCTCCCACACCACATTCCAGAAGTTTCCTATGAACAATGGCAGCTTGATCGTCGATATTGGCCATAAATCCTTTTTCGACTTCATCTGATCGCTCCCTAGTCCCAGGTAATTCCGGATATACCGTGTATATATTTTCTACATACGCAACTGACTTGGGTGCACCTTTCCGGAAAGAAATATTGCCCCCACCATTTCTTTGATAGATCCATAGTTGGCCGCTTTCGTCCTGCCACTCTTTCAGGAGGAACCTAGGAATAAAATGGTGTTTAGATGAAACCTGCTGTTTCGACATTAAGAAGGTCCAGTCGCCGTGATTAAATTTATTCTCGCACACCAACCGGTTGACGCTACAGAGGCAGAATCGAGGGCAAGCTCCAATCAATCCCATATAGCCTTCGCCCCCGGAAGCGTACGCCTTGCCATTCTGCATCAGCGCATGGCAACGTGAGCTTAAATCCTGCGACGTAAATTTAGGACGACAACCATGGCAGCTAACCAGGAAGCAAAAATCGCGGCAGCCGATGCTCTTACTCTGCTACTTCATAACCAGCACGCCCTGGCTGCGGCCATTGAAGAGATTACTAAGTGGCTATCAGCTAATGGTGTGGATGATGTTTCCGCTAACGCTGTGGCTGCGATTGAAACGCTGGACAACAATGCTCGGCTATCATTCGTTTAAGGCGCTCGTAGCCGGGGATGGACAGCTTGCTCTTCCATAAGAGTGAGTGTGCCCGCTCAATATCTGAGCGGGCTTGGAAGTCCCGCCGAAGCGGGTTTGGGTTTTTTACTTCTGTTAGCGCCAGAGTGCTTTGGCTAATAGACCGTTCGCACCTTTCACCCATTCCGTTGGTTTCTCTTCGCTAATCGTCACCAAGGCTTCGAAGCTTGTGATCCCCGATGTTGCAGCGGCTTCATCGATGCAATCGCGTGCATAGCTGATGGCTACCTCTTTGGTAGTCCCTACCAAGTACGTGGCCGTCCAAACGGTCGTGAGCTTGTGCTTGTAGAAGTGTTTTTTCGCGAGTTCATCGTTGAACTTGTCGCGGGCTGTCTTGCTGACGCCATTGTCGAGGTCAACCGTTACGAGTGCGTAATAAGGCATGGCCCAATCCTCAGCGGTCTTTGTTGGATTGGGATACAACAGATCCCGCTAGGGCTTTCGTGTCGTCGCTGTATTTCTCGCTCTGAAGCACTGGTCCTGCCAAGGCTTCCATTTCAGCGCTCGTTTGCTTCCCAGTCTTCGTCTGGGCGAGCACCGAAGCAGCGAGACTCTTAGCCGTAGCTGACGTGCTAGGGGTGCGGAGGGTTTCGGAAGCCAGTTTGGCCGCCTTCGATGAGGATTGTTTTGTATTGCTAGTCATGACAATTCACCTATGTAGATAAGGATGGATTTGTCAGACCGAGGGAGTACCGGCCAGCAGAGAGCCATTGACGATCCCGACAATGTTTGGCTCAATGCAATCCCCCTAGGGCTAACGCAATCGCTACTGTTTAGCTTTAGTTGGTGCGGGTGGTGGTGTTCTAAGTTGTGGAGACCGAAGCACGACCACTCGCAGACTTTCCTAAGGACCTAATTCTAGGTCAGCAGCTAACGACAAACCCTACATGTAGGGTTTTTTTGTCGTCTGCGTACAGCATATTGCGTTTTGAAGGGCGATTGCAACGTACTACCTGTGGATAAACCTGTGCGTAAATTGTGTGTGAAAGAGCGAATCGGCGTGTAGGCCGCAATGCTGCTGGACCGGGCCTTTTTTCATCATTTTTCAACGCTTGAAAACAGCCGAATAGATTTTTAGGGCCGCGAGCCCTTTCACAAAAATTCACTGTAATTGGGTGAGTACATCGCGCAGTGATCAGCGCCGAATCCGCCTTGGCTCACTGCTTTTCATTGCTGGCATGGTCGCCGTACGCGTATCTCATCCGCGATGCCTCCCGCCCCCCGCTCCTGGCTGTACATTTCACCCAGCGTCCACTTCAACCGTTGGTTTTCAACCTTCAACGCTGCCAGTTCGGTCGAGCTTTCACGATGCATAATGATCAGCTTGGCGATGTTCTGGTGGGCCTTACGCAAGTCTTTGCATGTCATCTCCAGCTCGGCACACAGCAGGGTACATTGATGCTTCAATCTCTACGTGGGTGGGAAGCCCCAGTTCATATCCGCTGTCATCGATCAAATCGTCTTTCATCACGCACACACCAAATACTGTATATACGAACAGCATCCTGACAGACTGATCACTTCAATCCGTGGCAGATGGATGGCAAAAACCACCACAGGATCGTCATGGCGGCGAAAAACCTATGACTCGTCAGACTTTCCCTTGATCTATCGCGAGTTGTTCAAATGCCTCCAAGGCCCCTTTAGGAAGGAGTACCAGCTTACTTACCGCTCTGACGATTTGAGGATTCAAGAACAAAGGCGAGTTAGTCGCAACGAAATTGAAGCTCTCAGAGGCGATGATAGGTTGCCCACCACCGAACATTGCGTTACGCCAGACAAGCCCCTCACGGGCCCGGTGATGCTGATCAGCGAGGATCTTCTCAAGAGCGCCGTGTTGTAGGTGCCCACCAGTAGGCTCCCCGTCCAGCCTTGCCTTGATCCTACCCAAGCTCCTAGACAAAACCTCTTCAGACGGCTTGTCGTTATAGTGCTCGACATCAAGCACATCGCAGTACTGGCGGAGGCGCCACACCAGTGCATCCAACCCTGCCAACTCGTGATCGAATAGGTGGAGCGAGACGACCAGATATCGATCCCCACCTGACTCGGCAAGGTGATTGAAGACCGCCTGCTCAGCATCGGGCAAAACGATGTCGTAGCCCAAGCGCTCATTTACCAACCTGAGGCCCTCTACGATCTTGTGGCCTACGTCCTTGGAGCTAACCCGGCGAAGAACCAGCATGCACTTCAGGTACTTTTCTACAGCTTGCAACCCAGACCAGATTGCTTGGGTAGCCAGACCGGCCTTTATAGCCAACCTCGCAGCAATGTAATCACCGTCTCCCGTATCCCTGAAGCTCCTGATGGCGAAGTTATTGATCCAAGCGGCCTCGGATGGCGCCGGGTACTCGGCGACAAACTGTTGCCAGGTCTTCTTTACGTCATCGCTCATGTTTACATCTCACCGAAAGGATTCAGTGATAGTAGTGACCGCAATGGCTGGGGGCCAGAAGCACGTTGCCGCCAGTTGCAGCTAGAGCAGACTGAGCACGGGGAAAGTTTCAGTAGGTTTTGCGACCCACCTCAAATCAGAAATGCTCGCACCAACCAAGATACGCTTCATCGTTTTTGAAGGAAGATAAAGGGCTTTCTGTCGCTCTCGTCATACTCATTGATCGTCAATGCATAGATGCTTGAACCAACTCCCGCCCCCTGATCCTTCCGCATGGTCGCTACAGCCTTGTAGCTATTCTCAGTCGATCCGTAGTCAATGACTTGTGGGTCGGTGACGTAAGAGTTCTTCAGGGCGCCTGCCATCAATCCAGTCCGCCTTTCTACGGTGAACTGCTTGCCGATGAAAATTCTGTTTATCGGCTTTTCTTTAGCGGCGACGGTGCTTTCAATCGTGCAACGGAAGTCTTCCGCCGCCCATGCATTTGTTGTCCCTGCCAGAGCCAGCAGTGCAACCGCTGTCCATGCTCTCATTGCGATTCTCTTGGTGTGTTGTTACGCATCGAAGAAAGGAGGTTTTTGGCGTTCACATTGCCCACTGTGAACGAACCCGATATTTTGTGAACGTTCTGAAGAAATCCAAGGCAACAAAAAAGGGCTCACCTTTCGGTGAGCCCCTCTAGACCGCCCAGCAGAGCGGATTTTGTTTGGTAGGCGCGATTGGACTCGAACCAACGACCCCCACCATGTCAAGGTGGTGCTCTAACCAACTGAGCTACGTGCCTGCTGTGAGGCGGCATTCTACGGAATTCCGGAGGGGTGTCAACACCTTTTTTCGAGCTAACCCTATGAATATGCAAAATATTTAATTTCGCCGCTGCAAAGAAGATTTTCCCGTGGCTGGCGGTGGTTTTTTAACTCGGGTAGGATCGATGCACTCGTAAAATATATTAAACAGAGGCTGCAGGATGGCGAACACCCCCTACCCAGAGTCCTACTACGCCGCATCGGCCAATGCGGTTCCGCCGCGCCCGGCTTTGCAGGATGACGTAGAGACTGATGTCTGTGTAATCGGCGCCGGTTACACCGGCCTGTCCTCTGCCCTGTTTCTGCTGGAGAACGGTTTCAAGGTCACGGTACTGGAAGCCGCCAAAGTCGGTTTCGGTGCGTCGGGGCGTAATGGCGGCCAGATCGTTAACAGCTACAGCCGTGATATCGATGTGATCGAACGCAGTGTCGGCCCCAAGCAAGCTCAGTTGCTGGGGCAGATGGCGTTCGAGGGTGGGCGGATCATTCGCGAACGGGTCGCCAAATATAATATCCAGTGCGACTTGAAGGACGGTGGCGTGTTCGCCGCCATCACGGCTAAGCAGATGGGCCACCTGGAATCCCAGAAGCGCCTATGGGAACGCTTCGGTCATACGCAGCTCGAGTTGCTGGATGAGCGGCGCATCCGTGAAGTGGTGGCCTGCGACCAATACGTCGGCGGCATGCTCGACATGAGCGGCGGGCACATTCATCCACTTAATCTGGCGCTTGGCGAAGCGGCGGCTGTGGAGTCGCTGGGCGGTGTGATTTATGAGCAGTCACCCGCGGTGCGCATCGAACGCGACGCGAATCCGGTGGTGCACACACCACAGGGTAAGGTCCGGGCAAAATTCATTATCGTGGCGGGCAACGCGTACCTGGGCAATCTGGTGCCGGAGCTGGCGGCGAAGTCGATGCCTTGCGGCACCCAGGTGATAACCACCGAGCCCTTGGGCGACGAGTTGGCGAAAAGCCTGCTGCCTCAGGATTACTGCGTCGAAGACTGCAACTACTTGCTCGACTACTACCGTCTGACGGGCGACAAACGCCTGATTTTCGGCGGCGGCGTGGTGTACGGCGCGCGGGATCCGGCGAACATCGAGGCGATCATCCGCCCGAAAATGCTCAAGGCTTTCCCGCAACTCAAGGACGTGAAGATCGACTACGCCTGGACCGGCAACTTCCTGCTGACCCTGTCGCGTCTGCCGCAAGTCGGGCGACTGGGCGACAACATCTACTACTCACAAGGTTGCAGCGGCCACGGCGTGACCTACACGCACCTCGCGGGCAAGGTCCTGGCGGAAGCATTGCGTGGCCAGGCAGAGCGTTTCGACGCGTTTGCCGACTTGCCGCACTATCCGTTTCCCGGTGGGCAATTGCTGCGTACACCGTTCGCAGCGCTGGGTGCGTGGTATTACGGGTTGCGGGATAAATTCGGGTACTAACCGTTAAAACAAAGGATCGCAGCCTTCGGCAGCTCCTACAGAAATGCGCAATCAATGTAGGAGCTGCCGAAGGCTGCGATCTTTTGATCTTAAAGTCGATCCCGTGGAATACCGCTTCGAATCCGCAAGATATCAGCCAACACCGCCAAGGCAATCTCCGCCGGTGTCTTGCTGCCCAGGTTCAAACCGATCGGCGCATGAATCCGCGCCAGTTCGGCATCGTCCAGCCCACCGATACGCCGCAACCGCTCGAAGCGCTTTTGCGAAGTTTGCATCGAGCCCATCACACCGATGTAAAACGCGTCGGTGCGCACGGCTTCCATCATTGCCAGGTCATCGATGCGCGGATCGTGGGTCAGCGCCACCACCGCCGTGTCGCTGTGACAGCCGCCATCGGCGATGAACACCGATGGCAGTTGACGACGGATCTCCACGTTGTCCAGCACCACACCTTCGAGCACTTTGTCCCGTGGATCGCAGAGAATCACTTCGAATCCCAGCCCCACCGCAAACTCCGCACACGCCTGCGCCACACTGGAATACCCGGCGAGCAACAGCCGCTGTGCCGCACCGATGCGCAGGCGAACCCGGTCGATTTCGCGCTCGACGCGCACACCCTGCTCGCGATCATCGAACAGGCTGCGCGCACCGCTGACCAGATCGACTTCACGGATCAACCGACGTCGGCCCAACAGCGCCGCTTCGAGTTCCCGCAGATGCGCCTGAACGTCGCAATCGGAATCCAGCTTCTCCACCAGCACATCGAGCACGCCGCCACAGGGCAGGCTGACCCGCGAGCGCGGGTCTTCGCCTTCGCCGTAGCGCACGACGCTGACGGCTTCCTCAAACGCGCCTTCGGCGACGCGCTCAAGGAAGTCTTCTTCGACGCAACCGCCCGACAGCGAACCGATCCACTGGCCGTCGGCGTTCACCGCCAACAACGAACCCGGCGCGCGAGGCGCCGAGCCGTACGTGGCGAGGACCGTGCAGAGCCACACGCGCTTACCGGCCAACGACCACTCCAACGCCCGCCGCACCACTTGCAGATCGAGATGCTGCATGTCAGTGCGCCTTGTGCTCAAGCGGCGGCGCATCGGCGCGAAATTTCTGCACAGCGTTCACAGCCAGGTCACCCGGCTGACCGCCCCACCCTTGACGCAGGTAGTTCAGCAGATCGGTCAGTTGCTCATCGCTGAGTTTCTCGACGAATCCCGGCATCGGCTGCATGTGCTCAAACCCGGAGAACTTCTGTTCGCCGATACCATCGTCGATCACCCGCACCAGATTGCGCGGATCTTCCAGTCGCAACGTGGTGTTGCCGCGCATGGCCACGGCGATATGCGGCTTGCCTTCGCCGCCTGGCGCATGGCAACCGGCGCAGACGTTCAGGTAATCCTGACGACCACGCTGGGCGCTGGCGCTGAGTTTGTCCAACGGTACGTCAGTCAGCACTTTTGCTGCTGGCGGCTGATCGCCGAGCAGGAACGTGGCCATCGCGGCCAGATCCGGGTCAGTGAGGCCTTGAGTGCTGTTGTGGAACACCGGGAACATTTCATTGAACATCGTGCCCTGGGCGCTCATGCCGTGCTTGAGGAACGAGCTCAGGTCCTGATGGTTCCAGCCGCGAGCCGCCAGGTCAGTGGCCAGCAGGCTCGGTGCCAGATAGCCGTTGAGGATGCCGCCGGTCATGCGCTTGTCCATCTGCATCGCACCGGGCAGGCCGCGTGGCGTGTGGCATTCGCCGCAGTGACCGAGCACGTCGACCATGTATTGGCCGCGCTTCCAGGCTTCGCTTTTGCCTTCGGCGGATTCCAGCTTCACGTCCTTGCCGTACATCATGTTCCAGCCTATCAGGCCCGGACGCACGTTGAACGGGAAGGTCAGGCTGGTGACCGGCGCGGCGCGCTCGATGGGCTCGACGGTTTTCAGGTAGGCGTGAATCGCATCGGAGTCCGCTCGCGGCATCAGGTGATACGAGGTGTACGGCATCGCCGGGTACAGGTTCGCCCCATCGCGACGCTTGCCGGCGGTCAACGCAGCGAAGAATTCGTCATCGCTGTACAGGCCGATGCCGTGCTCTTTGCTCGGGGTGATGTTGGTGCCGTAGATCGTGCCGAACGGCGACACGATCCGCAGGCCGCCCGCATACGGCGCGCCACCCGGTGCGGTGTGACACGCCATGCAGTCAGCGGCGCGGGCGAGGTATTCGCCTTGCTTGACCTGCGCGTCGTCAGCGTGGGCCAACAACACAGGCGCAGCCAGACCGACCGTCAACGCCAGACGGCTAAGTAGTTGCTTCATGCTTAACCCTCCTTGACCAGGCCGAGATCGGTCAGCACGTTGCGCGTGGCACTGTAGTAGCGCACGTACCCGGTGCAACGGCAGATGTGATGACCGAGGCTGTCCTCGATGACTTTTTCCAGCTGGCTTTTGACGATTGGCTGGCGTTGCAGCTTCTCGACCAACACCGTCGCAGCATTCACAAAACCCGGTGCGCAGTAGCTGCACTGGAAAGCGAATTCGTCGACGAAACGCTGCTGGATCGGATTCAGCTCGGTGACCTTTCCCTGCTCGTCGCGGGTCGCATGGCCTTCGATGGTCCGTACTTTCTTGCCTTCGAAATAGTGTGCGCCAGTGATGCAGGTGCGCACTTCTTCGCTGGTGCCGTCAGGGTTGTCGACGATCACCACGCAGGCGTGGCAGATGCCCTGGCCGCAACCGAGGCGCGAGCCGGTGAGGTTCTTGTATTCGTGCAGGTAGTCGATCATCGGCAGGTCATCAGGGATGTCCACCGGGCCGACGGATTGACCGTTGAGGGTCAGTTGAAGCGGACGGTTAGCCATTGAGGGCCTCCTTGATGCGCGCAGAAGTGATAGGCAGGTCGCGGACACGTTTACCGATGGCATGGGCCACGGCGTTGCCGATGGCGCCGACCACCGGGATCATCACCACTTCGGCGATGCCTTTGGACGGGTCACTTGGCGACAATGGCGGGAGGATTTCCGCAGTCTGTTTCCACACCGCAACGTGGCGCGCCATCGGCAAGCGGTAGCGGTTGAAGTTCCAGTCACCCTCCCCCGGCCCGCCTTCGTACAGCGGCATTTCTTCCATCAGCGCATGGCCGATGCCCATGGCGATACCGCCTTCGAGCTGGCCCTTGACCAACTCCGGCACCAGCACCCGACCGCACTCGACCCACGAGTGGTGGTTGAGCACCGACACTTCGTTCGAACCCTTGTTGACCTTCACTTCCACCAGCGTCGCGACCGGGCTGTAGTAAGTCACCGCCGCGTTGTTCAACTGGGTCGCCGGGTAGGCGATGTTCTGCCGATCCAGCAGATGGAAACCGGCGCTGTTCATCTGCGCCTTCTTCGCGTTCGGTGCACCGTCGCCGTACTTCACGGCCAGACCATCGAGTGGCAAGCGTTCACGCACGCCATCGATGCTGTACTCGGCCTCAGCCCAACTCCAGCGGTTGAAGCCGTGGACCGTGGCGCCAGTGACCAGACCACGCTCGTGGGCACGCTTGGCCAGCACCGCAAACGGCAAAGGCTCCATGCCGTTGGCGGTGAGCTTGCCGTCGACCCAATGAGCGTCTTCGCGACGCACCACATAAGGGTTGGCCTGGCCGCCAAAAGGACCCTGCCGCCAGATCTCCATCGCCGCCGGCCATAAGCCGTGGTTGAACAGTACGCGCGCCGCTTCACGGGTGGCGTGGCTGAAGTAGTACGCCGAGTTGGTCGCGGATGAAGCCGAAGCGACCTTGCCAACCCAACGCGGGTTGCGCAGGAAGTTGTCCTGCTCGGCCTGGCTCATGATGTACGGGTTGCCGCCGCTGATCAGCTGCAACTCTTTCCATTCAGTTTCGCCGGTCTTCACTTCGTGCGCCGGGTTGCCGAGGAAATCGGCCACCACCATCGCCTGGGAAGTGGACATGCCGGTGCCGATTTCGATGCCGATGTGGCGCAGGGTAATGCGACCGTCAACGGTGTACTCGATGCTCGCCATCGGCGCTTCGGAACCAGTGCCGAAGTCTTTCTGGCAGATGGCGAAACCGATGCCGTACCAGTTATCCGGGTCGGCAGCTTCGCGTTGTTTCTTGATCGCGGCGCGGTTTTTCCAGGTGTCGTGAACCGCTGCCTTGTCGAGAATCTCGTGCAGTCGCAAAGCACCGGCAGGCACCGCGCCCTGGGTGTTTTTCATGCCCGAACGCAGTGCATTCTTGCGGCGCAGTTCGATGGCATCGACACCGAGGCGATCGGCGATTTCGTCGACCATCATCTCGGTGGACGCCATGCTTTGCAGGGTGCCGTAGCCACGCATCGACCCGGCTTCAACGGCGCGGGAATGATAGGCCGTCACCTGCAAATCGTTCTGCGGCATGTAGTAGATCGACTGCGCCGCCGTGGCGCCAACCGCTGCCACCGACGGGCTGTAGTTGACCCGGCCGCCACCGTCGACGCTCATCTCGGCGCGGAAAATCTTGAAGCTGTAATCGGTCTTGTCCACCGCCAGTTGGTAGCGGATATCGAACGGGTGGCGCTTGATGCCGCTCTGGAACTGTTCATAGCGATCGTTCGCCAGACGCACTGGCACACCGGCACCGTACAACGCTGCAAGGGCGGCGTAGTAGACAAAAATGTTGTGGTCTTTCGAGCCGTAACCCACGGTGTAGCCGGGGTGCATGTTCAGGTTGGCCAGGCCGAAACGCGACGGCGCGATCATCTTCGCGGTCTCGGTCGCGGTTTCCAGCGGGCACTGTGTCGCCACCACGAAATGCAGAGTTTTGGTTGCCGGATCGTACCAACCGTTGCCGTTGTCCGGCTCCATCGCGGCAGGTTCGATCGATGGCGTCTTGTAGCGTTCGTCGAACACCAGCCAGTTGTCTGGCGGCGTGTCGATCTGCTGCTTCATGCGCTCGGCGTAGAACAGGCCGCGCTCGGTCAGGTTGCCGTGCAGGTTCGGCTGCGAGTTCCATACCGGACGACGGTTTTTCAGCATCGGGAACAGGATCGAATCCTTGAGGCTGGCGAATTCGTCTTCATCGGCCGAGGTCGCACCGCCGACGCGCACGTAGCGAAAGCTGCCGTAAGGATCACCTTCGTAGAACGGCACCTGAGCACCGTAACGAATCGCTTTGTCATTGAATTTGAGTTGGGCCTTGGCCTGGCGGAAACGCTCGAAGTCGTTCCAGATCAGGATCGCCACCGGGTGGCCGATGAACATCGGCACCTTGCCGGCCGGCAGCAGCGGATCAGGCGCGTGTTCTTCCGGGAAGGCGATGCCGTCCTTGATCAGGTCGTCGGCGGTGACGATGCGATCCGGCTGCAATTCGGCACCGAGCCACGACAGGTCGTAGCCGTCATAAATTCGGTCGGCCTTGATGGTTTTCAGCAGCATGGCGTGGCCTTGCTGCTGCGGCCAGCCCGGCATGTCCTTGGCGCGGATGTCGCGGGCAAACACCTTGCTGCCGCAGACCTTGGACAAGGCGTCATTACGGGCGCGCGCCTTGCCGTTGTTGCCGAGCCATTGCTCGGACGGCACGGTCACGCTGTTTTCCATCAAGGCTGCCAGCGCCTGGCTGCTCAACGGCGTGAGCGTTACGCTCACACCCGCTACCAGCCCGCCCTGAAGGAACGAGCGCCGGGATATATCACGGTTGGACATGGATCATCCTCTGGGCGGTTATGGGGTCCGCCCTTCTGGTTATGTACTGGGAATCTCGAGTCTTGCAGAAGCCCCTTTTGACGATGCAAAGGGCTGTGTTGACAGTGCAAAGCTGACCGAAAGGTTAACTTTAAAGGTTTATGCGCTCTCGGAAAACAAAAAACTGACCAGGAAATCAAAAAACCGCGGCTTTTCGACGCAGCAGATCGATGAACAATCCCAGCTCCCGACTTATGTGCTCACCTTTGCGCAACAGCAGCCCGAACGGCGCCAGTTGCACATCCAGTTCCACCGGAAGCGCCACCACCAGCCCCATTTTAAGGTAGTCGCGCAATGCGGTTTCCGACAGGACCATGATCGCGTCGGTCAGTTGAATCAGCTGCTGCATCGAATACACCGAGCTGCATTCGATGATGTCCGCCGGCAGCGGCAAGGCCAGGCGCTGCAAGGCCTGATCCAGACCGATGCGCGCCGGGCTGGTTTCCGGTTGCAGGATCCACGGCCAGCCGTTGACCAGTTCTGCCATCTCCAGCTTCTTGCGCCGAGCCAGCGGGTGGCCGGCGTGCACCACCACCAGCAATCGCTCGTTGCCCAGTTGTTCGAAGACGTAATGCTCACTGTCGGTGGCTGCATTGCGCCGGGCGATGGCGAGGTCGATGCGACCCTGCTCCAGCAACTGGATCACTTGGTCGCTGGTGTCGCCCATGATGCGAATTCGCAGCTGCGGATTGAGTGATTTGATCTCGGCAATCGAATCCATCACCAGATCCGGCGCCGCGCCCATGATGGTGCCAATCGACAGGTAACCGTATCCGCCCTGCTGACGGGCCATCAGGTCCTCGGCGCAACGGTCGAGACCACTGAGGGCTGACTCGGCAAAACGAATCAGCTCCTGGCCCAGCGCCGTCGGTCGCATACCGCGCGGCAAACGTTCGAACAGGTCGCAGCCAAACATGTCTTCAATTTCATGGAGCATGCGGGTGGCAGCCGGTTGCGACATGTTCAGGCTTTGCGAAGCACGGTGCAGGTTCTGGCTGGTGCTGAGCGTCACCAGCATGTGCAGATGCTTGTAGCGCAGGCGGTTGAGCAGGCTGCGGGAGATGGTTGGCGTGGTCATCACGGGCCTTTTTTGTCGATACCCTGAAGGTATCAGTTGTGAGCTAGATTCGATTTGTAACGCATCGCTCAGCGGCCGTACAGTCTTCCCCATAAGAACAAATGCCCTACCAAAGGAAAACTGCGATGAAGACTCTACCCGCGCCTCTGCTCGCCAAAATTTCCTGGCGGCTGCTCCCGTTTCTCCTGCTGATGTACATCATGGCTTTCCTCGACCGCGCCAACGTCGGGTTCGCCAAGCAAGCCTTCCAGGCCGACACCAATATCAGTGATGCCGCGTTCGCCTTCGGCGCCGGGGTGTTCTTCGTCGGTTACGCGCTGCTCGAAGTGCCGAGCAACCTGATTCTGCACCGTGTCGGCGCTCGCTTGTGGATGTGCCGGATCATGGTCACCTGGGGCCTGGTCTCCGCGGCCATGGTCTTCGCCCACACCGAAACCAGCTTCTACATCCTGCGTTTTTTGCTGGGCGTGGCCGAGGCCGGATTCTTCCCCGGCGTGATCCTTTACCTCACCTACTGGTTCCCCAGCGCCGTGCGCGGCAAAGCCATGGGCTTCTTCTACTTCGGTGCGCCGCTGGCGTTCATCTTCGGCAGCCCGTTGTCCGGCCTGCTGCTGGAAATGGACGGTTTTGCCGGCTTCCACGGCTGGCAGTGGCTGTTCGCCGTTGAAGGCTTGATGGCCACGGCGGTGGGCATCTGGGCCTATTGGTACCTGGACAATCGCCCGGCCGATGCCAAGTGGCTGACCGTCGAGGAACGCCAGCAAGTGCAGAGCCTGCTCGATCAGGAAGACAGCCACAAACAGAACCACGGCCGCAGCCTGCTCAACGTGATTTGTCAGCCTTCGGTGCTGTACCTGTGCCTGATTTACCTGCTGATCCAGGCGAGCGTCTACGGTGTGGTGTTTTACCTGCCGACCCAGGTTGGCGGACTGCTTGGCACCAAGGTCGGCTTGATGGTCGGACTGGTCACCGCGATTCCATGGATTTGCGCATTGATCGCCGCCTATCTGATTCCCGGTTACAGCGACCGCACTGGCGAACGCCGCCGCACCGCTTGCTTGACCCTGTTGATGGCTGCCGCCGGGATCGCCTGCTCGGTGACCTTCAGCAATCCGCTGCTGGGGATCATTGCCCTGTGCTTCGCCGCCTCCGGCTTCATCGCCGTGCAACCGGTGTTCTGGACTTTCCCCTCCAGCTATCTCGCCGGCAGCGCCGCCGCAGCCGGCATCGCCCTGATCAACTCGTTCGGCGCCCTCGGCGGCTTCATCGCCCCGGTACTGAAGAACTGGGCCGAAGGCGCCTTCCATTCACCGGCAGCCGGCTTGTACGTGCTGTCCGCTACCACCGTCATCGCCGCGTTGCTGGTGCTGGGCGTACGTTCGCCCAGCCATAAAGCCTCGAATAAACCGGCCACCGTTTAAACCTGACCGCCGTTTAAAAAAAGGAATCACACCATGGGCATTCCAACCATCAAACACGTCCGCGCTTTCACTCTGCGAGGCGGCGGCGCCGATTATCACGACCAGGCCGACGGCCACTGGATCGACGATCACATCGCTACCCCGATGAGCAAGTACCCCGAGTACCGCCAGAGCCGACGCACCTTCGGCATCAACGTACTCGGTACGCTGGTGGTAGAGATTGAAGCCAGCGACGGTACCGTCGGTTTTGCCGTGACCACGGGCGGCGAGCCTGCCGCCTACATCGTCGAGAAACATCTGGCGCGGTTCCTTGAAGGTGCCCGTGTCACCGACATCGAAAAGATCTGGGACCAGATGTACCAGTCGACCCTGTATTACGGGCGAAAAGGCATCGTCATCAACACAATCTCCGGCGTCGACCTGGCGCTGTGGGACTTACTCGGCAAGATCCGCCAGGAGCCGGTGCACCAATTGCTCGGCGGCGCAGTGCGCGACGAATTGCAGTTCTACGCCACCGGTGCCCGCCCGGACCTGGCGCAGAAAATGGGCTTCATCGGCGGCAAGATGCCGCTGCACCACGGCCCCGCCGAAGGCGAAGAAGGCCTGCGCAAGAACCTCGAAGAACTGGCGACCATGCGTGAACGCGTCGGCCCGGACTTCTGGCTGATGCTCGATTGCTGGATGAGCCTGGACCTCAACTACGCCACCAAACTGGCGGTCGGCGCCCACGAACATGGCTTGAAGTGGATCGAAGAAGCCCTGCCGCCAGACGATTACTGGGGCTACGCCGCCCTGCGCAACAATGTACCGAAAGGCATGCTGGTAACCACCGGCGAACACGAAGCCACGCGTTGGGGCTTCCGTATGCTGCTGGAAATGGGCTGCTGCGACATCATTCAGCCAGACGTCGGCTGGTGCGGCGGCCTCACCGAACTGGTGAAAATCTCAGCCCTGGCCGATGCCCACAATGCGCTGGTCATCCCCCACGGCTCGTCGGTGTACAGCTATCACTTCGTCGCCACCCGGCATAACAGCCCGTTCGCCGAATTTCTGATGATGGCGCCGAAGGCCGACGAAGTGGTGCCGATGTTCCACCCGCAGCTGCTCGGCGAACCGGTGCCGGTCAATGGCCGCATGCGCCTGTCGGCGCTCGACCAGCCCGGTTTCGGCGTGACACTCAATCCCGAATGCCAACTGCACCGGCCGTACAGCCGCTGAGAAAGGAGCCCGACATGAACATGCCGCACAACGCTTTCAAAGCCGCGCTGAAAAAAGCCGCGCCTCAATATGGCATCTGGGCCGGATTCGCCACCGGCTACGCCGCCGAAATCGTCGCCACCACCGGTTACGACTGGATGCTGATCGACGGCGAGCATGCGCCGAACACCGTGCCCGGCGTCCTCGCGCAATTGCAGGCCGTGGCACCCTACTCCACTGCGCCGATCGTGCGCGCAGTGAATGGCGACGCCAACCTGATCAAGCAACTGCTGGATATCGGCGCGCAGACGCTGATGATCCCGATGGTCGAAACCGCCGAGCAAGCCCAGGCGCTGGTGCGTGCCATGCGCTACCCGCCCCACGGCATTCGCGGTGTCGGCGGCGGCCTGACCCGCGCCACACGCTGGGATGGCGTGCCCGATTACCTCAATACCGCCCATGAACAGCTGTGCCTGATCGTGCAGGTGGAATCGCGCATCGGCGTGGAAAACGTCGAAGCGATTGCCGCCGTCGAGGGTGTGGATGCGGTGTTCATCGGGCCGGCGGATTTGTCGATTGGCCTTGGCCATGTCGGCAATCCAGGTCATCCGGAAGTTCAGGAACGGATTCAACACGCGGTAAACGCAACTCTGGCGGCGGGCAAAGCCTGCGGGATTCTCGCCCCCAACGAAGAAGATGCCCGTCGCTACCAAGGCTGGGGTTGCCAGTTCATCGCAGTAGCCATCGACATCAGCCTGCTGCGCCAAAGCGCCATGGCTACCCTCGCCCGCTACCGCGAACCCGCCAGCACTCAAGCGCCGTCACGCACTTACTGAAATGCCAAGGAGTCGTCCCATGCCGTCCATGCCTGTTTACGAAAACTTCATCAACGGCCAGTTCGTGGCCAGCGCTGCACACCTCGATGTGATCAACCCGGCCACCGGAGCCGTGTTGTCGAAAGTCCCGGCCTCGACCGCCGAAGACGTCGACCGCGCCCTCGCCGCCGCTCGCGCTGCGCAAAAGGACTGGTCGCGCAAACCGGCGAATGATCGCGCCGGCTACCTGCGCCGTATCGCCGCCAAGCTGCGGGAAAACGCCGCGCACCTGGCGCGCACCATTACGCTGGAACAAGGCAAGATCAGTGGCCTGGCCGAAGTCGAAGTCAACTTCACCGCTGACTACCTCGACTACATGGCCGAATGGGCGCGGCGCATCGAAGGCGAAATCATCACCAGCGACCGCCAGAACGAAAACATCTTCCTGTTCCGCAAACCGTTGGGCGTGGTGGCCGGGATTCTGCCGTGGAATTTCCCGTTCTTCCTGATCGCTCGCAAGATGGCCCCGGCGCTGCTGACCGGCAACACCATCGTCATCAAGCCCAGCGAAGAGACGCCGAACAACTGCTTCGAATTTGCCCGTTTGGTGGCCGAAACGGACCTGCCGCCCGGTGTGTTCAACGTGGTCTGTGGTGACGGTCAGATTGGCGCGGCACTGAGCGCGCACAAAGGCGTGGACATGATCAGCTTCACCGGCAGCGTCGACACCGGCTCGCGGATCATGGCCGCCGCCGCACCGAACATCACCAAGCTCAATCTGGAACTGGGCGGCAAGGCGCCGGCCATTGTGCTGGCGGACGCCGATCTGGATCTCGCCGTTAAAGCCATTCGCGATTCGCGCATCATCAACAGCGGTCAGGTGTGCAATTGCGCCGAGCGGGTGTACGTCGAGCGCAAGGTGGCGGATCAGTTCATCGAGCGCATCGCGGCAGCCATGAGCGCGACCCGCTATGGCGATCCGATTGCGCAATCCGATGTGGAAATGGGTCCGCTGATCAACCGCCAGGGGCTGGACAGCGTCAACCGTAAAGTCCGCACGGCGTTGAGCCAGGGCGCGAGCCTGATCAGCGGTGGGCAAGTTGCCGACCTGCCAAATGGCTTCCACTTCCAACCCACGGTGCTTGCCGGTTGCCGCGCCGACATGGAGATCATGCGCGAAGAGATTTTCGGCCCGGTGCTGCCGATCCAGATCATCGACGACCTCGACGAAGCCATCGCCCTGGCCAACGACTGCGACTATGGCCTGACCTCGTCGATCTACACCCGCGACCTGAGCAAAACCCTGCACGCCATGCGCGAGCTGGATTTTGGCGAAACCTACGTCAACCGCGAGAACTTCGAAGCCATGCAAGGCTTCCATGCCGGTGTGCGTAAATCGGGGATTGGCGGTGCGGATGGCAAGCATGGGTTGTATGAGTACACCCATACGCATGCGGTTTATTTGCAAGGCTGACTTACTATCAACCGTAGCAGCTGTCGAGCCCCGGCGAGGCTGCGTTCGGCTGCGAAGCAGTCGCCAAACCATTCAGCGCGGTTTTGTCTGAAAGGTTGAGGTGTTTGGTTTTACGACTGCTTCGCTGCCGAACGCAGCCTCGCCGGGGCTCGACAGCTGCTACAGAGGGTGATCAGAAATCCACAGTCGCCGACAGCAAATAAGTCCGCGGCGTCGCCAGCGTCAACCCCGGCTCGCTGTCATCCGAAGCCCCGGCCGAACTCCAGTAGCGCTTGTCCGCCACGTTCTCGACATTCGCCCGCACGGTAATGGTCTTTTCATCGACCCTGAACGCATACCGCGCGCCGACGTCGAACCGCTTCCACGAATCGATTTCCTTGTTGTTGGACTGATCCAGATACTGCGAACTGGAATAGATGCCACGACTGGTCAGGGTCAAGCCTTGCACACTCGGCACGTCCCACTCGGCACCCAGATTGACGTTGTACTTCGGCGTGGCCGGCGCGCGGTTGCCATCGAAAGTGCCGTTGGTGGTGTCGTTCAACTCGCTGTCGATGTACATCACACCGCCGAGCAGGCGGAAACCCTTGAGTGGTTCGCCGAACACGCTCAATTCCACACCATCGTTCTGCCGTTTGCCGTTCGGGCCAAAGAGCCGCGTCGTGGCGTTGGTCTCATAGGCCGGCTGCTTGATCCGGAACACGGCGGCGGTGAGGGCGAACGCCCCGGCGTCGTACTTGGCACCGACCTCGACCTGACGACTGATGAATGGAGGAAAAATCTCGTCCTCGTTCACCGAGGTCGACGGTGCGATCTTGCCCTGGCTCAGGCCTTCCATGTAGTTGGCGTACAGCGACAACTTGTCGGTCGCCTTGAACAGAATGCCGCCCGATGGCGAGAACTTTTCCTCGTCGTAGGCGGTGTCGCCTTTGACGTCATCCGACCAGTCGTCGACCTTCACCCGCTGCCAGCGGCCGCCGAGGGTCAGCAGCAAGCGGTCATCGAAGAAGCCCAGCGTGTCGGACAACGCCACGCTGCTGAAGCGGTTCTCGGTGTAGACCTCTGGATCGAAACGCGTCGGGCGGACGGGTGTAGGCGTTTCCCGAGGGTTGTAGAGGTTGCTGGGCGCCGCGGCATAACGGGAGCCACCATTTTCGAAGTCCATGTAGAAGTAGCTGGCCGCCAGGTTGACCTGATGGCTCACCGGACCAGTATGGAACCAGTTGCGCACGCCCGCCGTGGCCGTGCGGACATTTTCGTCGCGGGTGAAATCACGTGGCAGAACGCTGAAATCGCCAGCATCATTGGTGAGCGCAACGGCATGCCGGAGAAAGTCATGATTGCTTTTGCGCGCGCCCACACCGCCGTACAGCATGACTGAGTCGTTGACATCGAACTCGCCGTTCAGCGTGCCGAAGGTGTCGGTGGTTCGCGCCTGGCTCCAGGGCTGCGCATAGTTGTCGCGGACATCGTTGGCATTCGGCACTTTCGCGTTGGCGCCAATCTGCACGCGTTCCTGCGGGGCATCCGTGTCGCGTTCGGTGTGGCCGATGTCGGTCGAAAGGCGCAGGCGCTCACCGCGAAAGTCCAGGCCCAGCACGGCCATTTCGCGGTCGACGCTCTGGTGATCCCAGTCGGTGTCGCCGGACTGCTTCACCCCATTGAAACGAACGCCGAACATGTCGCCCTCACCAAAACGCCGACCGACATCCACGGCACCGCCGACCTGATTGTTGGACGCGTAACTACCGGTGAACGAGGTGATGGGCTGGTCGGTCGCACGCTTGGGCACCACGTTGATCCCGCCACCCACGCTACCGCGCGGCGAGATGCCATTGATCAACTGGCTCGGGCCTTTGAGGATGTCGACGCGGTCGGCCATCTCCATGTCGATCGTGTAGGTCGGCAGGATGCCGTAAAGACCGTTGTAAGAAACATCGCTATTGAACAGGCTGAGCCCGCGAATGGTGAACTGCTCGTAACGCCCACCCGCCGGGTTGGTGGCGCGAACCGAAGGATCGCTGGCAATCAGGTCGCCCAAGGTCCGAGCCTGCTGGTTCTTAACCGTTTCGCTGGTGTAGGTGGTCATGCTGAACGGCGTTTCCATGAAGTCTTGCGAGCCCAGCAAGCCTTGCGACCCGCGACGCGCAACCTGTCCGCCGGCATACGGATCGCCATGTTCGGTATCAACTGCACCGAGAATTGAAGTCGCGCCCAATTGCAGGCTGGCGCCGCTTGGCGCCGGAATCAGGATGTACGCCTGCCCGTCCACGGGCAGCAGTTGCAGACCGGAGTTTTGCAGCAGCCGGGAAAAGCCCTCTTCCACTCCGTAGTCACCGGACAAACCGGCACTGCTGCGACCGCTGACCAGCGCCGGATCGACCGACAGGTTGACCCCGGCCAAACCCGCGAACCGTGTCAACGCATCGCTCAGGCTGCCGGCGGGCACTTGATAGCTGCGGCGGGCGGCATCTTCGGCCCAGCTGTTAGTGATGAAAAACGGGCTGGCGCTCAGGCTCAGCAACAGGCTCAGGCGCAACAACGGGCGCAGACCGGACGACGCCGGGTGCGGACAGCAAGGCTTTACTGCGGGCATTGAAAAAGCTCTCTTGTGCGTTCAGTTGCCTTGAATGACAAGCGAGTGGAAAAAAGGGGACACGCTTCAGACAACTTTTTTGCGCGGCAGCAACGTCACCCAGTAACGGGTGCGCGTTTGCACCTCCAACGGCAGGCTGACTGCCAGCAACGCGAGAATGCGATCGGTGTCATCGAGGCGGAAACTGCCGGTGACGCGCAGCGCTTCGAGTTCTGGCTCCCAACGCAAGACACCCGGTCGATAGGTATCGAGTTCACGCAGGAAATCCCCCAGCGGCTGGTTGTTCGCCATCAACACACCTTCACGCCAACCGGGTTGCAGCACATCAAAGGCTTGCACCGCACCAGCGCCCGCCGCTTGCAGGTTGACCTGCTGACCGGCGCGCAGCGTCAGTGTTGAGCCCTGCAACGGTTGCAACCGCACGGCGCCGTTGAACACCGAGACTCGACAACCGCGATTGTCCTGGCGCACGCAGACTTCGCTTTGGCTGACGATCACTTGACCGAAGCGGGTCTGGATCGTCAATGTCGAGACACCCGACACCTTCAGCGACATTTCGCCCTCCACCAGCTTCAACCGGCGATTCGGCAAATCCACATCGACGGCGCTGGCGGTATTCAGTTGCAGGGAGCTTCCATCCGCGAGTTGCACTTGTTTGCGCTCGCCAGTGGCGGTGTGCAGATCGGCGCGCCAGACGTCCATAGGCAATTGCCGGCTGATCAGCCAGGCTGCGGGCACCAAGGCTACGGCGCCCAGTGCGCGTTTGAGCACCACGCGACGCCCAGGATCGGGACGATCGAGGCTGCTCAGGGCCAACGCTGAAGGCAGGTCGGCGAAGCGCTGACGCAAGGCTTGCGCCTTCTGCCAAGCCTGCTCATGACTGGGCGACATATCGCGCCAGCGCTGCAAGTTCGCCCGATCCTGCTCGGTGGCACCACCGGATTCGAGCAAAGCCAGCCATTGCGCGGCCGCTCGCACCACCTGACGGGCATCGGGCGCGGCGCTGTTCACAGTTCCACCAACAGACAATGCTCGTAGGCTTGCGCCATGTAGCGCTTGATCGTACGTTCGGAGACTGCCAGGCGCTCGGCGATTTGTTGATAGTTCAGGCCTTCGAGCTGACTCCAGAGAAATGCTCGCCGTACTGCTCGCGGCAATCCATCGAGCAATTCGTCCAGGGCTTGCAGGGTTTCCAGTAGTAACCAGCGCTGTTCCGGGGACGGCACGCAGTCTTCCGGCAGGGATGCCAAGGCATTCAGGTAAGCCTGCTCGAGACTGCGGCGCTGATAGAAGTTGCTCAGCAGGCGTTTGCCCACTGTGAGCAGGTAGGCACGGGGCTCATGCAGATCCGCGATCCGCTGGGAGCTGGCGAGCAAACGCAAAAACGTGTCCTGACTGAGGTCCGCCGCATCGCAGGCGTTGCCCATGCGTCGCCTTAACCAGCTCTCAAGCCAGCCACGGTGATCGCGGTACAGGTCGTGAAGGGTTTGCTCCTTCGGCATCGCTGCATCACTCATCTCAAGAAGCCCTGTGCCAAGGAGTCGTAAATGAGAGTGATTCTAATTAATGTTGCAGCGACGAACCAAGCGCTTTATGCACCGCACGTGCAGAAAGATTGGGCGGTAAGAGCGAAAGAGTAGAAAAAGCCAAATTTCAGACACAAAAAACCCCGGTCTTTCGACCAGGGTCTTTGCTATCGACTCGAAGTAAACCAGTGGCTTTCTTCGTAGCTCCAAGGCGTTCAGTAGGCCTCAGTGCAGATATGGCGCAGCGGACGGGACTCGAACCCGCGACCCCCGGCGTGACAGGCCGGTATTCTAACCGACTGAACTACCGCTGCGTATCGCTTTGGACTTTCGCCCAAGTAACTCGTTTGATTGAAGAGCTTCGGTGCTTTTCAATCGCGAACCAGACCAAAATCTGCTTCGTAAATAATGGCGCAGCGGACGGGACTCGAACCCGCGACCCCCGGCGTGACAGGCCGGTATTCTAACCGACTGAACTACCGCTGCGCGTCGGTGGAGGCATTTCAGCTTCCTTCTTGCTTTCGCAAGTTTCTCGGGAGTGGTGGGTGATGACGGGATCGAACCGCCGACATTCTGCTTGTAAGGCAGACGCTCTCCCAGCTGAGCTAATCACCCGTTTGCATCTCCGAGGCCGCGAAATTTACGCAGGTAGCGAACCTAAGTCAATAGCAGGATTGAAGTTTTTCTGAAAAAGACAAAATCGTTTCAATCCGGACAATGCCGCCAACAGTCAGACCGCTGGAGTTACTCGCTGTAAATCATCTTCTTGGTCATGCCACCGTCCACCACGAACTCCTGCCCCGTGACAAAACCGGCGTTCTTCGACAGTAACCAAGCCACCATCGCCGCCACATCCTCGACCGTCCCTACCCTGCCCGCCGGATGCTGGGCATGATCGGCATCGGTCAGCGGTTCGGCACGGCGCACGGAAGGGTCGCGCGCATCGATCCAACCCGGACTGACGGCATTGACGCGAATTTCCGGGCCAAGGCTGATGGCGAGCGCGTGAGTCAGGGCCAGCAAACCGCCCTTGCTCGCCGCATACGCCTCGGTATCGGGTTCCGATTGTCCGGCACGGGTCGAGGCCAGATTGACGATCGACCCGTTGTGAGCGCGCAGATACGGTGCACAGTGCTTAGCCAATAGCATTGGCCCACTGAGGTTCACCGCCAACACCCGATTCCAGTAAGCCAGATCGAGGCTTTCCAGAGTGATGTTGTGCGGATCGGCCACCGCCGCGTTGCACACCAACGCATCCAGACGCCCGAACTGCCCCAGCACCTCGGCAACACCCAGCGCGACCTGCCCTTCATTCGAAACGTCCATGGCGATGAACCAGGCATTGTCGCCAAGCACCTTCGCCACTTTCGAACCGCGCTCGCGATCCAGGTCCGTCAGCACGACTTGCCAGCCCTCGCTGACCAGCCAGGCCGCAATCCCCAATCCAATGCCCCGCGCAGCACCGGTTACCAGTGCAACGCGACCATTGGAAGCGGGTGGCGTGGACAGCTCGATCACAAGGCAGCCAACCCGCGCGCCAGGTCGGCTTGCAGGTCTGCCACATCTTCCAGGCCGACCGCAACGCGGATCAGGCTGTCACGAATGCCCGCGGCTTCACGCTCTTGCGGCGCCAGACGGCCGTGAGAGGTGGTGCTCGGGTGCGTGATGGTGGTTTTGCTGTCGCCCAGGTTGGCGGTGATCGAAATCAGGCGGGTTGCATCGATAAACCGCCAGGCGCCCTCTTTGCCGCCCTTCACTTCGAAGCTCACCACTGCGCCGAACCCCTTCTGCTGACGCAGGGCCAATTCGTGCTGCGGATGGCTCTTGAGACCGGCGTAATGGACTTTCTCGATGCCGTCCTGCTGCTCCAGCCACTCGGCCAGTTGCTGGGCGTTGGCGCAGTGCGCCTTCATCCGCAGGTTCAGGGTTTCCAGGCCCTTGAGGAAGATCCACGCGTTGAACGGGCTCAAGGTCGGCCCGGCAGTGCGCAGGAAACCCACCACTTCTTTCATCTGCTCGCTACGACCTGCAACGACACCGCCCATGCAACGTCCCTGGCCGTCGATGAACTTGGTCGCCGAGTGCACGACGATGTCCGCGCCCATTTTCAGCGGCTGCTGCAAGGCCGGAGTGCAGAAGCAGTTGTCGACCACCAGCATCGCGCCTTTGGCGTGAGCGATTTTCGCCAGTTCGGCGATGTCGACCAGCTCGGCCAGCGGATTGGACGGCGACTCGACGAACAGCAATTTGGTGTTGGCCTTGATTGCCGCGTCCCAGCCGGACAAGTCCGCCAGGGCCACGTAATCGACTTCGATGCCGAAACGCTTGAAGTACTTCTCGAACAGGCTGATGGTCGAGCCGAACACACTGCGCGACACCAATACGTGATCGCCGGCGCTGCACAGGCTCATCACCACCGCCATGATCGCAGCCATGCCGGTTGCGGTGGCCACGGCTTGCTCGGCGCTTTCCAGGGCCGCGATGCGCTCTTCGAAGGCGCGCACGGTCGGGTTGGTGTAGCGCGAGTAAACGTTGCCCGGCACTTCCCCGGCAAAACGCGCAGCGGCGTCGGCAGCGGTGCGAAATACATAGCTGGAAGTGAAGAACATCGGATCACCGTGTTCGCCTTCCGGCGTACGGTGCTGACCGGCACGTACGGCCAGGGTATCGAACGCTACGCCTTCGAGGTCGCTGTCCAACCGACCGGCATCCCAATCCTGACTCATGCTGTCACTCCTTTCCCTAATTCTCGTCAATTAAAAGCCGGATACAAAACCGGCCCCTCAGGGCCGGTAATTACTCAGTTGTTGTACAGATCGATGATCGCGCTGACTGCCTGCGTCTTGACCTTGGAGGCATCGTTGCGTGCCTGCTCGATCTTGTTCAGGTAAGCCTCGTCGACGTCGCCGGTGACGTACTGGCCGTCGAACACCGCGCAATCGAACTTGTCGATCTTGATCTTGCCGCCACCGACCGCTTCGATCAAGTCAGGCAAGTCCTGATAGATCAGCCAGTCAGCGCCGATCAGGTCAGCCACGTCCTGGGTCGAACGGTTGTGGGCGATCAGTTCGTGGGCGCTCGGCATGTCGATGCCGTAGACGTTCGGGAACCGCACGGCTGGCGCTGCGGAACAGAAGTAGACGTTCTTGGCGCCCGCTTCACGTGCCATCTGGATAATCTGCTTGCAGGTAGTGCCGCGAACGATGGAGTCGTCCACCAGCATCACGTTTTTGCCGCGGAATTCCAGCTCGATGGCGTTGAGCTTCTGGCGTACGGATTTTTTACGCGCAGCCTGGCCCGGCATGATGAAGGTCCGGCCGATGTAGCGGTTCTTCACGAAGCCTTCGCGGAACTTCACGCCCAGGTGGTTTGCCAGCTCCAGGGCCGCGGTGCGGCTGGTGTCCGGTATCGGGATGACCACGTCGATGTCGTGCTCAGGACGTTCGCGCAGGATCTTCTCGGCGAGTTTCTCGCCCATGCGCAGGCGGGCCTTGTACACCGACACGCCGTCGATGATCGAGTCCGGACGCGCAAGGTACACGTGCTCGAAGATGCACGGCGTCAGGGACGGGTTGGTCGCGCACTGACGGGTGTGCAGCTTGCCGTCTTCAGTGATGTAGACCGCTTCGCCCGGTGCCAGGTCGCGAATCAGGGTGAAGCCGAGCACGTCCAGGGACACGCTTTCGGACGCGATCATGTATTCGACGCCTTCGTCGGTGTGACGCTGGCCGAACACGATCGGGCGGATGCCGTGCGGGTCGCGGAAACCGACGATGCCGTAACCGGTCACCATCGCCACGACGGCGTAACCACCGACGCAACGGTTGTGCACGTCGGTGACGGCGGCAAACACGTCTTCTTCGGTTGGCTGCAACTTGCCGCGCTGGGCCAGTTCGTGTGCGAACACGTTGAGCAGCACTTCCGAGTCGGAGCTGGTGTTGACGTGGCGCAGGTCAGATTCGTAAATCTCCTTGGCCAGCTGTTCAACGTTGGTCAGGTTACCGTTGTGCGCCAGGGTGATGCCATAAGGCGAGTTGACGTAAAACGGTTGAGCTTCGGCCGAGGTCGAGCTGCCCGCGGTCGGATAGCGCACATGGCCAATGCCCATGTGGCCAACCAGGCGCTGCATGTGACGCTGTTGGAACACGTCACGCACGAGGCCGTTGTCCTTGCGCAGGAATAACCGGCCATCATGGCTGGTCACGATACCGGCAGCGTCCTGGCCGCGGTGCTGGAGGACGGTTAGCGCGTCATACAGCGCCTGATTGACGTTCGACTTACCGACGATACCGACGATGCCACACATGCGACGCAACCCCTACTTAATGGATCTGAACTGAACACAACTCACTGAGGCGTTTTGGCCATCGGCAAGAGGTGTTCCTTGAACGGTATTTCAGCGGGTACGCTGATACCGCTGGCAAGCCACTGACTGCTCCACCCGAGAATCAGGTTTTTGGACCAATCGGCGACCAATAGAAATTTTGGCACGAGTTGCGACTGCTGCCACCACTCGTCCTGCTGTACCGGCCCCAGGCTCAAGAGCCCGACCGCCACGACCACCAGCAACACGCCACGCGCGGCGCCGAAGGCCATGCCGAGGAATCGATCGGTCCCGGACAACCCGGTGACGCGTACCAATTCGCCGATCAGATAATTGATCATTGCGCCTACGATCAACGTGGCTACAAACATGATGGCACAGCCCGCGATCACGCGAGCCGAAGGTGTTTGAATGTATCCGGCGAGGTACTCGGACAATGAGCCACCGAACATCCAGGCAACGGCTCCTGCGATGATCCAGGTCACCAGCGACAGTGCTTCTTTGACGAAGCCGCGGCTCAGACTGATCAATGCGGAGATGGCGACGATTGCAACGATCGCCCAGTCAACCCAGGTAAATGGCACAGTGCAGCCTACAGACGGATAAGGCGGCGCATTTTAGCAGAGCCCATGCTTATCGGTAAGCTGCGATTGTCAGTGCATTTCAAATCGGTGCGATAGATTTCTCTGCCGAGACCGCATGCGGCCTTTGTAGCAGCTGGCGAAGCCTGCGTTCGGCGGCGCAGCCGTCGTAATTGCTGACACCGATAGCGGCGGCTTCGCCACCGAACGCAGCCTCGCAGGCTCGACAGCAGCTACAGAAAACGGGGAATTTTGTTAGCCGCGCTCTGGTTGAAAACGCACCACAAACCCCTTGAGGTTCTGCTGGCGGTTCAACAGATCACGCAGACGATCGGCTTCGGCACGCTCGATCAGCGGCCCGACAAACACCCGATTCTTGCCGTCGGCGGTACGGATATAGGCGTTGTAACCCTGGCTGCGCAGGGTCTTCTGCAGCTTTTCCGCACTTTCACGATTGGCCAGGCTGGCCAGTTGCACCGACCAGCTCACCGAGAGGCCATTGGCATCGACGCGGCTTTGCGTGGTGTCCGGCTTGCCCGGAGCCGCGGTGATCGGCTGGGCCGGCGCGGTCGCAGGTTTTGCCGCGAGCGCCGGGACCGGTGCTGGAGCAGGAGGCGGCGTGACCGGTTTTGCGGTTGGCGCTGGCGCGACAGGCGCAACGGGTACTTCCTGCTGGGCGATTTCGTCATCGCTCGGCACTGGCTCCTGAGGCAAGGCTTGCGGCTCAGGCACCACCACCGGCTCAACCTGCACCTGCGGCATCGCCGGGGCTTGCGGTGCAGCCGGGGCTTCAACCGTCACGTGGCGCTGCTCATCCTGCCGCGAGAACAGCATCGGCAGGAAAATCACCGCCAGCGCCACCAGAACCAGGGCGCCGACCATGCGCTGTTTGTAGGCCTTATCCAGCAATGCCATTTGCCGCTTCCTCCGTGGAGCGCCGGGCCAGCCATTCCAGGGCCTCGGCGACACAATAAAATGATCCGAACAACAGAATTTCGTCGTCGCTCGTTGCCAGCGCGCCCTGCCCTTCCAAGGCGGCAGCCACGCTGTCATAAGACGTTACTGAAGCGCCGCGCTTGCGCAGCGCTTCGTGCAAATCGTTAACCGGCCGCGCCCGTGGCGAATCCAGCGGTGCGACAGCCCAGTGCTCGACACTAGCACTCAATTCGTCAACAACACCATCCAGATCCTTGTCCGCCAGCAACCCGAACACCGCCAGACGCTTGCCGACCGGTGGACGGCTGGCCAGACGCCGCGCCAGATACTCTGCCGCATGGGGGTTGTGCCCCACATCCAGCAACAGGTTAAGACGCTTGCCCTGCCAGTTGAACTGCCGACGATCGAGACGACCGACCACCCGCGTCGCTTGCAGCGCCTGGACAATCTGCGCATCCACCCAAGGCAGACCGAGCAGCAGATAGGCCTGCAGAGCCAGCGCAGCGTTTTCCATCGGCAGATCGAGCAATGGCAGATCGCGCAGTTCGACCGCACGACCCTGAGCGTCAAGACCGCGCCATTGCCAGTGGTGATCGGTGATGCCGAGATCGAAATCGCGCCCACGCAGGAAAAACGGGCAATTGAGCTCGCGCGCTTTGTCCAGCAAGGGTTGCGGAGGATTCAGGTCGCCGCAGAGCGCAGACGCGCCCTGACGGAAGATGCCGGCCTTCTCGAAGGCCACGGACTCGCGGGTATCACCCAGGTAGTCTGCGTGATCGACACCGATGCTGGTGACCAGCGCCATGTCGGCGTCGACCACGTTGACCGTGTCCAGACGCCCGCCCAGACCGACTTCCAGCACCACGGCATCGAGCCCGGACTGTTGAAACAGCCAGAACGCCGCCAGGGTGCCCATCTCGAAATAGGTCAGGGAAGTGTCGCCGCGACCGGCCTCAACCGCAGCGAAGGCCTGGCACAGCTCGGCGTCAGTGGCTTCGACGCCGTTGACCTGCACCCGCTCGTTGTAGCGCAGCAGGTGCGGGGAATTGTAGACACCGACTTTCAGGCCCTGCGCCCGCAGCAACGAAGCCACGAACGCACAGGTAGAACCCTTGCCGTTGGTGCCGGTGACCGTGATCACCCGAGGCGCCGGCTTGCCCAGTCCCATGCGGGACGCTACCTGTTGCGAGCGCTCAAGGCCCATGTCGATGGCCGAAGGGTGCAACTGCTCAAGGTAGGCGAGCCACTCGCCAAGGGTACGCTGGGTCATATGTTGGCAGGCACCGGCGGAACGACGATCGGCTCGATTGGCGCAGCGACGAACTTCGGCGTCGGCAGGCCCATCATTTGTGCCAGCAGGTTGCCCAGGCGCGGACGCAGCTCCTGACGGTGAACGATCATGTCGATTGCGCCGTGCTCCAGCAGGAACTCGCTGCGCTGGAAGCCTTCCGGCAGTTTTTCGCGCACGGTTTGCTCGATCACGCGCGGACCGGCAAAACCAATCAGGGCTTTCGGCTCGCCGACGATCACGTCGCCCAGCATCGCCAGACTGGCGGAAACACCGCCGTAGACCGGATCGGTCAGTACGGAGATGAACGGAATGCCTTCTTCACGCAGACGCGCCAGCACCGCGGAGGTCTTGGCCATTTGCATCAGGGAGATCAGCGCTTCCTGCATCCGCGCACCACCGGAGGCGGAGAAGCAGATCATCGGGCAGCGTTTTTCCAGCGCGTAGTTGGCGGCGCGCACGAAGCGCTCGCCGACGATGGCGCCCATCGATCCGCCCATGAAGGAGAATTCGAACGCCGAAACCACCACCGGCATGCCCAGCAGCGTACCACTCATGGAGACCAGTGCGTCTTTTTCGCCGGTCTGCTTTTGTGCAGCGGTCAGGCGATCCTTGTACTTCTTGCCGTCACGGAATTTCAGACGGTCAACCGGCTCCAGGTCCGCGCCCAGCTCGGTACGGCCTTCGACGTCGAGGAAAATGTCGATACGGGCGCGTGAGCCAATACGCATGTGATGGTTGCACTTGGGGCAAACGTCCAGGGTTTTTTCAAGCTCTGGACGATACAGCACAGCCTCGCAAGACGGGCATTTGTGCCAAAGACCTTCAGGCACCGAGCTCTTCTTGACCTCGGAACGCATGATCGAAGGGATCAGTTTGTCTACTAACCAGTTGCTCATGCTTTCTTTCTCCAGTACCGGCGGCCCGAACGCTCTGGTTCGCAGCCCCGCGTATGCCCTAGCGCTAAATTCATGTGTGCGGCGATGATCGCTGGATTGCCGGGTCAGGAAACTTGACCTGCGTGCAACTCCAAATAACCCTCAGCCATGCCTGCTTTGTGCAAGTGCAGTTACTGACGGCGGCAGTGTGCCAGCCGTCACATGCGAGCCGGATCAAAAGATCGCAGCCTCGTTTCACTCGACAGCTCCTACAACGCTCCTGCAGCCGCCTTGATAAATGCCTGAATCTTTGCGTGATCCTTGATGCCTTTGCTCGCCTCTACCCCGCCGCTGACATCCACGGCATAAGGCCGGACCCGAGCCACTGCATCGGCGACGTTATCCGGGGTCAATCCGCCCGCGAGAATGATCGGCTTGCTCAAGCCCTGAGGTATCAGAGACCAGTCGAACGCCTCACCGGTTCCACCGGGAATGCCTTCGACATAGGCGTCGAGCAGAATGCCGCTGGCACTCGGATAAGCCTCGCACGCCGCGACAATGTCGTCGCCGGCCTTGACCCGCAACGCTTTGATGTACGGACGATCCCAGCTTTCGCACTCCGCGGCGGTTTCATCGCCATGGAACTGCAACAGATCCAGCGGCACGGCATCGAGGATCTCGCTCAACTCGGCACGGCTGGCGTTGACGAACAAACCGACGGTGGTGACAAACGGCGGCAGCGCCTTGACGATCGCACGTGCCTGCTGGAACGTCACCGCCCGCGGGCTCTTGGCGTAAAACACAAATCCGATGGCATCGGCCCCGGCTTCGACCGCTGCCAACGCATCTTCTATGCGGGTAATCCCGCAAATCTTGCTGCGAACGGCTGACATGTCGATAAAACCCCACGGCAAATCCGAGAAAGTCCCGGATGGTAACAAAAGCGTTCGAGGGCGTCAGCCGTCAAGTTCGGAGAAACCGGTGAGGAAGTGTGGGCCAATGTAACGCTCGGGCAATTCGAACTCGTCGCGGTACTCGACCTGCACCAGATACAGGCCAAACGGATGCGCCGTCACCCCGCCCGAACGGCGGATTCGGCTCTCCAGCACTTCTTTCATCCACTCCACCGGACGCTCGCCGGCACCGATGGTCATCAGCACACCGGCAATGTTGCGCACCATGTGATGCAGGAAGGCGCTGGCCCGGATATCCAGCACGATCATCTTGCCGTGGCGCGTGACACGCAGGTGATGCAGCTCCTTGATCGGCGACTTGGCCTGGCACTGACCGGCGCGGAAAGCGCTGAAATCGTGGGTACCCACCAGGTATTGCGCCGCCTCGGCCATGCGCTCGACGTCCAGCGGACGGTGGTTCCAGGTGATTTCTTCGTTCAGGTGCGCCGGACGGATCTGATCGTTGTAGATCACGTAGCGATAACGCCGGGCGATGGCCTTGAACCGCGCATGAAAATGCGCCGGCATGACCTTGGCCCAACTGACACTGACGTCATGCGGCAGGTTGATGTTGGCGCCCATGACCCAGGCTTTCATCGACCGCTCGACCTGGGTATCGAAATGCACCACTTGCCCGCAAGCATGCACGCCGGCGTCGGTACGCCCGGCGCACAGCAGCGAAACCGGCGAATCGGCGACTTTGGACAAGGCGTTTTCAAGGGTTTCCTGCACGGTGAGCACGCCGGAGGCCTGGCGCTGCCAGCCGCGATAGCGCGAGCCTTTGTATTCGACGCCCAACGCGATCCGGTAAAAGCCCTCGGCTGCCAGTTCGGCGGCCGGGTTATCTATATTTGCCAAGGAGTGACAGCCTGCTGATGTACGCAAAGGCGGGCATTATAAGGTGCTCGGGCGGGGATGCCAGAGGCGGGTCGCCGAAGATCAAAAGATCGCAGCCTTCGGCAGCTCCTACAAGGTATCGCATGTCCTTCTGCAGGAGCTGCCGAAGGCTGCGATCTTTTGATCCCACAAGCAAAAACGGCAGCCTCAATGGGCTGCCGCTTTATCCAACGATTGACTCAAGCCAGACGCGAAAGCATCTCCTTGGCTTCGCTCTTCTGCCCGGCATCGCCTTCGGTTACCACCTCATTGAGGATGTCGCGGGCGCCGTCGTTGTCGCCCATGTCGATGTAGGCCTGGGCCAGATCGAGTTTGGTAGCGACTTCGTCGGTGCCGGACAGGAAATCGAAGTCCGGCTCGTCGCCCACGGTCGCCAAGGCATCATCCACGGTGAACGTAGGCTCGCTGATGCTCTGGGACAGGCGATCCAGTTCGGCGTTGACGTCATCCAGCTCGGACTCGAATGCATTCGGAGTCGTTGCAGCGTCCATTTCGTCGGCCAGCGACAAGTCGAAATCGGCCGGCAGCTCCAGGTCGTCCAGCGGTGCTTCGGCCACGGTTGGCGCTTCGACCGGCGGCAGATCCTTCACGCCCTCATCCAGATCCAGCAGGAAGTCGTCTTCCGCCAGAATGGCTGGGGACGGTTCGGCACCGAGGTCCATGTCCAGATCGAAATCCGAAAGGTCGTCGAGGTTTTCCTTGATTTCAGTCTGCTGCTGCAACACCGACTCAAAGCTCAGATCGTCGTCCAGCGGGAAATCTTCCAGCTCGTCCAGAGTCGCAATTGGTTCCGGTTCCGCCCGCGGCGCTGTCGCAGCAGCTGCCGGAGTGATGTTGTCCAGGTCATCAAGACTTAGATCGAAAGCACTGTCGAGATCGTCGACGGCCGGGGCTGGAACAGGTTCAACAGCGACCGGCGCCACGTTTTCCAGGTCATCGAGACTCAGATCGAAAGCACTGTCGAAGTCGTCGTCAATCGGCGCGGGCTCTGATTCTGGTGCTTGCGGCTCATCCAGCAACAGATCCTTGACGTATTGCGCGTCCAGCTCGGCGGCGACGGCAGCAGCGGCGATACCGCCAGCAGCGACCAGGGCCATGGCCGGGAAACGGCTTTTCAGTTTTTCGACCTGGGCGAAGTTGTCGCCATTGGCCACCAGCTGACGCTCTTGAACCACGAACGCATCGCGGTCGCCCTGCAGACCGTAGACTTCCATCAGCTTAAGACGCAGATCACTGCGCTGCGGCTCTTGCTTGATGCCCTCTTCCAGCAGCGCGGCAGCCTGGTTCAGACGACCGGCAGCGATGTGCGACTGGGCTTGACCCAATACATCGTCCGAGCGCTCGGCGGCTGGAGCGACCAGCGGCGCTGCAATCGGTGGCGTTACCACAACCGGGGTAATCACTGGCGCTGGCGCAGGTGCCGGAGCGGTCGCAAGCTTCACGCTTGGCGGTGGAACTTCCAGGCCTTCGAAGCTGCTTTCAGGCAGGTCGAGTTCGGCGGAGAACTCTTGCTCTTCGGACAAGGCACGGGCCATGCGCAGGTGTTTCTCGGCTTCCTGCTGGGCTTTGCGGCGACGTGCCAGCAACAGCAACAACAGCAAAACGACTACCGCCCCGCCACCGGCCAGACCCAACAGCCACGGGTTGGTCAGCAACTCGTTGAATTTCTGCTCGTCGGAGGCCGCCGGTTTTGGCTCGACGGGTTGTTCAGCTGGCGCCGGAGTGGCTTCAGGAGCTGCCGGCACCGCAGCCACAGGCTCGGCAGGCGTTGCAATCGGATTGGGCGCCAGCTCAGCGGTGATCGCCGGAGCGGTCGCGGCAGTAGCGGCAGCCGGCGCGCCCGCGGCGCCTTCGGCCTGCAACTTGGCCAGTTGATTGTTCTTCAGTTCGATCAGGCGTTGCAGCTTGTCCATCTGACTTTGCAGATCGGCCACGCGGCTTTTCAGTTCGGCGTTGTCACGACGGGTCGTGTCGAGGCTTTCCTGGGTGACGGCCAATTTGTTGCCCAAAGCCTTGGCATCACCTGCAGCACCTTTGCCACCGGCCTTGCCGGACTCGGCGGAAACCAGGCTCAGCTTGTCCTGACCGGCTTGCGTGGCTGGCGCGTCACCACGACCGCGATTGGTCGCATCGAGTTGCTGCTGGCCGGTGCCAGGCTTCGCCACATAACGACGGCCCTGGCGCCACGCGGTGTTCTGCGCCGCCACTTCGGCAATGGCCTTGGGTTGCGGCAGATTGGTGCTTTGCGCCTGATCCGGCAGGCGCAGCACTTGCCCGGTTTTCAAGCGGTTGATGTTGCCGTCGATGAAGGCATCCGGGTTCAGCGCCTGGATGGCCAGCATGGTTTGTTGAATCGAACCGCCATTGCGCGCCTTCGCTGCGATTTCCCAAAGGGTGTCGCGGGGCGTGGTGGTGTATTGGGTCGGTTTGGTTGCGCCGGTGACAGGCGTGGTGCCGGTCGGCGCCGGTTGCGCAGCCGCTTCAGCGGTTTGCGGCGAGAATTTGGACGGATCGAGCAGCACGCTGTAGTCGCGCAGCAAACGACCGTTGGGCCACATCACTTGAACCAGGAATTTCACCATCGGTTCGGAGAGCGGCTTGCTGGAGGTCACACGCAGGATGCTTTTACCACTGGCGTTAAGCACCGGGGTAAAGGTCAAGTCGTTGAGAAACGCCTGGCGGTCGACACCGGCCTTGGCGAAATCTTCAGGTGAAGCCAGGCTCGGCACCACTTCGGCAGCGGTGAGATCCTTGACATCGAGCAGCTCGATTTCCGCCACCAGCGGCTGGTTGAGCGTCGATTTCAGGGTCAGCTCCCCGAGCCCGAGGGCATGCGCCATACCGGAGGACAGCGCCGAGGCGGCCGCTATTGCTAACACCAGTTTGCGAACTTGAACCATAGCTCATCCTTAGTTTGAACATTCCTCGGCCAGCGAGAAGGTGTTGATTGCCGCTGCCGTAGGGCGTTGCGCGCGATCAAGTATCTTTTACAGCAGGTCTTTAATCAACAACTCAGCCAGCTGCACAGCATTGAGCGCGGCGCCCTTGCGTACGTTATCTGACGTCAGCCAGATATTTAGTTCCGACAGGTCGTCGATACCATGGCGAACCCGACCAACGTAGACCACATCCTGCCCCACCGCATCGCCGACCGCAGTCGGATAATCACCGGCCTCGACCAGTTCGATGCCGGGTGCGTCTTCCAGTGCGGCGTTGACTTTCGTCAGGTCGATTTCGCTCGCGGACTGCAGGGTCACGCTATAGCTATCGCCAAAAAACACCGGGGCTTGAATGCAAGTGACGGATATTTTCAGAGAAGGCAGCGCCATGACTTGCCGCAGCTCTCGCACCAGGCGTTTTTCCAGCAGCGTATGACCCTGCTCGTCCGGCTTGCCGACTTGTGCCAGCAGGTTGAAGGCCATCTGCCGATCAAAGAACTTCGGCTCCAGCGGGCGCACATTGAGTAGCTCGGCGGTCTGCCGCGCCAGTTCGCTGACAGCCTCGCGACCTTGAGCCGACACCGCCAGGCTGGCGGTCAGGCTGATGCGCTGCAAATCGAGCAAGCCCAGCAATGGCGCGAGTACCACCGCCAACGTGGTGGCCGATGGGCTCGGGCTACTGACCTGGAATGGCTTTTTCAGACCGGCCAGCACTTGGGCGTTGGCTTCCGGCACCACTTGCGGCGCTTGATCGGCGGGCAAGGCGCCGGACAGGTCGATGATCGAGCAACCGGCAGTGGTGGCGCGGGAAGCGAAACTCAGGGTCGCTGCCGGGCCTGCGGCAAAGAACACCAGTTGCACTTTGCTGAAGTCGAACTCATCGGCTTCGCGCACACGCACGTTCTTGCCGCGAAACGGCACCGAACTGCCGGCGGATTCGCTACTGGCCAGCAAGTGCAGGTTGCCGATCGGGAAGTCGCGTTCTTCGAGAATCTGCACCAGCGTTTCGCCGACAGTACCGGTGGCGCCGATCACGGCAATATCAATGGACTGGCTCATGGTTCTACCTCTGGCGAAACGGGGGGAGCGGCACTTTACCGGGTGGGTAGCTGTTCGGCAATTTAGAGCAAAAGATCGCAGCCTTCGGCAGCTCCTACAAAGGAATGCGAACACCTGTAGGAGCTGCCGAAGGCTGCGATCTTTTAACGGCCAATAAAAAACCCGCACCTCTTTCAAGGCGCGGGTTGTTTCATTGCATCAATCGATCAACGCTCAAGCAGGATCCGCAGCATGCGACGCAGCGGTTCGGCCGCGCCCCACAGCAGTTGGTCGCCGACGGTGAACGCGCCGAGGAACTGCGAGCCCATGTTCAGCTTGCGCAAACGGCCGACCGGAATGTTCAGGGTGCCGGTGACCTTGTTCGGGCTCAGCTCCTGAATGCTGATATCGCGGTTGTTCGGCACCAGCTTGACCCAAGGGTTGTGCTGGCTGATCAGCCCTTCGATATCGGCCATTGGCACGTCTTTGTTCAGCTTGATGGTCAGGGCCTGGCTGTGGCAACGCATGGCGCCGATGCGCACGCAGATGCCGTCCACCGGGATCGGGCTCTTGAAGCGACCGAGAATCTTGTTGGTCTCGGCCTGGGCCTTCCACTCTTCGCGGCTCTGACCGTTCGGCAGTTCCTTGTCGATCCACGGGATCAGGCTGCCGGCCAGCGGTACGCCGAAGTTTTCGGTCGGGTATGCATCACTGCGCATGGCTTCGGCGACACGACGGTCGATGTCGAGGATCGCGCTGGCCGGGTCGGCCAGTTGATCGGCGACAGCGGCGTGGGTCGCGCCCATTTGCTTGATCAGTTCACGCATGTTCTGCGCGCCGGCACCGGAGGCCGCCTGATAAGTCATGGCGCTCATCCATTCCACCAGACCGGCTTCGAACAGACCGCCCAGGCCCATCAGCATCAGGCTGACGGTGCAGTTGCCGCCGATGTAGTTCTTGGTGCCCGCGTCCAGTTGCTGGTCGATGACCTTGCGGTTGACCGGGTCCAGAACGATGACCGCATCATCCTGCATGCGCAGGCTGGAAGCGGCGTCGATCCAGTAACCCTGCCAGCCGGCTTCGCGCAGCTTGGGGAACACTTCGCTGGTGTAGTCGCCACCCTGGCAGGTCAGAATCACGTCGAGGGTTTTCAGCTCTTCAATGCTGTAAGCGTCCTTGAGCGGAGCAATGTCCTTGCCCACGGACGGGCCTTGGCCACCGACATTGGAAGTGGTGAAAAACACCGGCTCGATAAGATCGAAATCCTGCTCTTCCAGCATCCGCTGCATGAGCACGGAACCGACCATACCGCGCCAACCGATCAGACCTACACGTTTCATCGCAACTACACCTTCTTGAAATGTGGGCCGCTGCTTTATCTTGAATTTGGCAGCGGGCCCGAGAGATTACAGATTCCGCAGCGCGGCGACTACTGCGTCGCCCATTTCCTGCGTACCGACTTTAGTGCAACCGGCCGACCAGATGTCACCGGTGCGCAAGCCCTGATCCAGCACCAGGCTGACGGCTTTTTCGATGGCATCGGCCGCGGCCTGCTGGTTGAAGCTGTAACGCAACATCATCGACACCGACAAAATGGTCGCCAGCGGGTTGGCGATGCCTTTGCCGGCGATATCTGGCGCCGAACCGTGGCACGGCTCGTACATGCCCTTGTTGTTGGTGTCCAGGGACGCCGAAGGCAGCATACCGATGGAACCGGTGAGCATCGAAGCCTGATCGGACAGAATGTCGCCGAACATGTTGTCGGTGACGATCACGTCGAACTGCTTCGGTGCACGCACCAGTTGCATCGCGGCGTTGTCGACGTACATGTGGCTCAGTTCGACTTGCGGGTAATCCTTGGCCACTTCTTCGACGATTTCACGCCACAGTTGGCTGGACGCCAGCACGTTGGCCTTGTCGACCGAGCACAGCTTCTTGCCACGGACCATCGCCATGTCGAAACCGACACGGGCGATGCGACGGATTTCGCTTTCGCTGTACGGCAGGGTGTCGTAGGACTGACGCTCGCCGTTTTCCAGGGTGCGGGTGCCGCGTGGCGCGCCGAAGTAGATGCCGCCGGTCAGTTCGCGAACGATCAGGATGTCCAGGCCGGAAACGATGTCCGCTTTCAGGCTGGAAGCCTCGGCCAGTTGCGGGTACAGGATCGCCGGACGCAGGTTGCCGAACAGGCCCAGTTGCGCACGAATTTTCAGCAGGCCGCGCTCAGGGCGGATGTCACGCTCGATGGCGTCCCATTTCGGACCGCCAACGGCGCCCAGCAGCACGGCATCGGCAGCGCGAGCACGGTCCAGGGTTTCGTCGGCCAGCGGCACGCCGTGCTTGTCGATGGCGGCGCCGCCGATCACGTCGTGGCTCAGCTCGAAGCCCAGGCTGTACTTGTCGTTGGCCAGCTCCAGCACCTTGACCGCTTCGGCCATGATTTCCGGGCCAATACCGTCACCTGGGAGAATCAGAATCTGCTTGCTCATGCTTTCCTCATGTCTTCAGTCGGTGCGCCATCGACCGGCGCGCCCGGAAAAATGCTTATCGTTCGGCGCTTATCGTTCAGCCATCAGCACGAGTACATCCGTACTGAACGAACCATCGGCCTCAATCTCAAAATATTCGCGTACTTCGTTGCCCATCGATTGCTGCAGTTCGCGGATCGCTGCACGCATCACTTGCGGTGTGCGCATGCGTTCGACCCAGCTGTTGTATTCCAGGCGCAGACGCTGACGCGTGGTGCTGCGGGTATGCAACCCCGCTTCGCTGACCTGACGCAACCACTCACCGGCGGAATAATCGCGCACATGGCTGGTGTCGCGCAGCACTTCGACGCTTTGCAGGTAAGTGTCGAACAACGGGCTGCCCGGTGACAACACATCGATGAACGCCGCCACGCCACCCGGTTTCAACACTCGACGCACTTCGCGCAGGGCCAGGCCGAGATCGCTCCAGTGATGCGCCGAATAACGGCTGAAGACGAAGTCGAACTCACCATCGGCGAATGGCAGACGCTCGGCGGCACCGTTGACCGTGGACACATTGCTCAAGCCACGGTCGACAGCAGCAGCCGTCACCACGTCGAGCATTTGCTGCGACAGGTCATAGGCCACCACTTCTTTTACCAATGAGGCAACGTGAAAACTCACGTGGCCGGCGCCGCAACCCAGGTCCAGAACCCGCGCATCGCCCTGCCCCGTCAACTCGGCCTGTAGCAGCGCGAATTCGGTACCTTGAGCGTGTACGGCGCTGCTCAGGTAGGCCGCAGCCTGTTCACCGAATTGCTTCTGGACTACCTGGGTGTGCTGGGCGGTGCTGGTCATGGGGACTTCCTTTTGGGGTGAGTCTTGGGGTGTTCATTCGGGCCTCATCGCTGGCAAGCCAGCTCCCACAGGTTTTGTGAACACCGCAAATCTCTGTAGAAGCTGGCTTGCCAGCGATGGCGTCATCACGCCTTACGCAAAATCAAGCGTCGCGAAACAACCAAGGCTGGCTCGCACGGTGCTTGGCTTCAAACGTCGCAATCGCATCGCCGTCCTGCAAGGTCAGGCCGATGTCGTCCAGACCGTTGAGCAGGCAGTGTTTGCGGAACGCGTCGATTTCGAAGTTCAACACCTTGCCGTCCGGACATGTCACGGTCTGGGCTTGCAGATCGACCTGCAACTGATAGCCCGGATTGGCCTCGACCTGCTGGAACAGTTCATCGACTTCAGCGTCGCTCAAGATGATCGGCAGCAAGCCGTTCTTGAAGCTGTTGTTGAAAAAGATGTCGGCGTAGCTCGGCGCGATGATGCTGCGGAAACCGTACTCTTCCAGTGCCCATGGCGCGTGCTCACGGCTGGAGCCGCAACCGAAGTTCTCGCGGGCCAGCAACACGCTGGCGCCTTGATAACGCTCGGCGTTGAGGACGAAGTCCTTGTTCAACGGGCGCTTGGAGTTGTCCTGATATGGCTGCCCCACATCCAGGTAACGCCATTCATCGAACAGGTTCGGGCCGAAACCGGTGCGCTTGATCGACTTCAAAAACTGCTTCGGAATGATCTGGTCGGTGTCGACGTTGGCACGATCCAAAGGCGCGACAAGTCCAGTATGTTGGGTAAATGCTCTCATGCTTACTGCGCTCCCTGAATCAATTCACGGACGTCGACGAAACGACCGTTCAAAGCGGCGGCGGCGGCCATGGCCGGGCTGACGAGGTGAGTACGACCACCGGCGCCCTGACGGCCTTCGAAGTTACGGTTGGACGTCGAGGCGCAATGCTCGCCGGACTCCAAACGGTCCGGGTTCATCGCCAGGCACATCGAGCAACCTGGCTCGCGCCATTCGAAACCGGCTTCGAGGAAAATCTTGTCCAGGCCTTCCGATTCAGCCTGTGCCTTCACCAGACCCGAGCCCGGCACCACGATGGCCTGCTTGATGGTCGAGGCCACTTTGCGGCCCTTGGCGATCACGGCCGCAGCGCGCAAATCTTCGATCCGCGAGTTGGTGCAGGAACCGATGAACACGCGATCCAGCTGAATGTCGGTGATCGCCTGATTGGCGGTCAAACCCATGTATTTCAAGGCACGCTCGATGGAACCGCGCTTGACCAGGTCCATTTCCTTCGCGGGATCCGGCACATTCTGATCCACAGCCAACACCATTTCAGGCGAAGTGCCCCAGCTGACTTGCGGCTTGATTTGGGTCGCGTCGAGCTCGACGATGGTGTCGAACTTCGCATCGGCGTCGGACACCAGGTCTTTCCAGGCCTCGACGGCCAAATCCCATTCCGCGCCTTTCGGGGCAAATGGACGGCCCTTCACGTAAGCCACGGTTTTTTCGTCAGCCGCCACCAGACCTACGCGAGCGCCGGCCTCGATGGACATGTTGCAGATGGTCATGCGGCCTTCAACGGACAGATCGCGAATCGCGCTGCCGGCGAATTCGATGGCGTGGCCATTACCGCCGGCGGTGCCGATCTTGCCGATCACGGCGAGGACGATGTCCTTGGCCGTCACGCCGAACGGCAATTTGCCCTCGACCGACACCAGCATGTTTTTCATTTTCTTGGCGACCAGGCACTGAGTGGCGAGCACGTGCTCGACCTCGGAAGTGCCGATACCGTGAGCCAGAGCGCCGAATGCGCCGTGGGTCGAGGTATGGGAGTCGCCGCAGACCACGGTCATGCCCGGCAAGGTAGCGCCCTGCTCCGGACCGATGACGTGGACGATGCCTTGGCGGATGTCGTTCATCTTGAATTCGACGATGCCGTATTCATCACAGTTGTCGTCGAGGGTCTGGACCTGCAAACGCGAGACCTGGTCGGCAATGGCTTCGATGCCGCCCTTGCGCTCAGGGGTGGTCGGTACGTTGTGGTCCGGGGTTGCGATGTTGGCATCGATGCGCCAAGGCTTGCGCCCGGCCAGACGCAGGCCTTCAAAGGCTTGCGGCGAGGTCACTTCATGGATGATGTGACGATCGATGTAGATCAGCGCAGAGCCATCGTCGCGCTGCTTGACCAAATGCGAATCCCAGAGCTTGTCGTAGAGCGTTTTGCCGGCCATCAGACGGTTCCTCATCAGCTTGTTTCTATGCCCTGGATCTTGAGTAATTCAATAACCCTTTGGCTTGTGAGGCTGATCCTATGGGGTTACATTAAATAACTCAAATTCATATTTTTTATGCTTTGGATAACCAACTGGAATACGACCATGGACCTGGCCAACCTCAATGCCTTTATTGCCATCGCCGAGACCGGAAGTTTCTCCGGCGCGGGCGAACGGCTGCACCTGACACAGCCGGCGATCAGCAAGCGCATCGCCGGGCTGGAGCAGCAATTGAAGGTACGACTGTTCGATCGACTGGGCCGCGAAGTCGGACTGACCGAGGCCGGTCGCGCCCTGCTACCAAGGGCCTACCAGATTCTGAATGTCCTTGATGATACGCGCCGCGCCTTGACCAACCTCACCGGCGAGGTGACCGGTCGTCTGACCCTCGCCACCAGTCACCACATCGGCCTGCACCGTTTGCCACCCTTATTAAGGGAGTTCACCCGACGTTATCCCGAGGTCGCGCTGGATATTCAGTTTCTCGATTCGGAAGTGGCCTACGAAGAAATCCTCCATGGCCGCGCGGAACTGGCGGTGATTACCCTGGCGCCGGAGCCCCACGCCTTGGTCAAGGCCACGCCGGTATGGGACGACCCGCTGGATTTCGTGGTCGCGCCGGAGCACTCGCTGCTCAATAACGGCAAGGTCAGCCTCGCGGATATCGCCCGACACCCGGCCGTATTCCCCGGCGGCAACACCTTTACCCACCACATCGTCCAGCGCCTGTTCGAGGCCCAGGGCCTGACGCCAAACATCGCCATGAGCACCAACTACCTGGAAACCATCAAGATGATGGTGTCGATTGGCCTGGCCTGGAGCGTGCTGCCGCGCACCATGCTCGATGATCAAGTTGCGCGAATACCTTTGCCGGGCATACAACTGTCTCGCCAGCTAGGCTATATCCTGCACACGGAACGGACGCTGTCGAATGCCGCACGGGCCTTCATGGCCTTGCTGGACGCTCAAATCGATCTGCCAGGGACTCAAGGCTAAGTTGTGCTACTCCTATAGAGCTGCGAAAACCTGTCACAAATAGCCAATTCAGCCTAAGGCTTGCCAATGCCGAAATCTGTTGACCGTATTCCGCCGATGCCGCGCATCCAGGCACTTGACCCCAAACGCTCCGAGCAGAGCTGGGAAAGTGCCCCACAATTGCTGGCAGCCCTGAACGGCGCACGTTTGGGCGCCTGGTATTGGGACATCGAGCGCGGGCAGATCAGTTGGTCGCGGGGTACGCAGGCGCTATTCGGTTTCGATCCACGGCAACCACTGCCGGAAGATCTGGAATACCTCGATTTGCTGCCCCCCGAAGACCGGGCGAAAACCGTCCGCGCCTTCCACGCAGTGATTGCCGGCGCACCGCTGGAGCATGCGATGCACCACCGCATTCGCTGGCCCGACGGCAGCCTGCATTGGCTGGAGATCAACGGCAGCCTGCTGCCGGACAAACACGGTCGGCCCCGGATGATCGGCGTGATCCGCGAGATCACCCACCAGCGCCAGCGCGAACAGGCCCTGAGCAGTTCGGAAAAACGCTTCGCCACGCTGTTTCACTTGTGCCCGAACATGGTCCTGCTGACCCGACAGGAAGACGGCCTGATCACCGAAGCCAACCAGTATTTCGAAAGCCTGTTCGGTTGGCCGGTGCAGGACGCGATCGGCCGCACCACTTTGGAATTGGGCCTGTGGGTGCACCCCGAGCAACGGGCGCAACTGGTCACGGCGACCAAAGCCAAGGGTGAGTTGACCAGCATGGAGGTGCAGTTTCGCGCCAGTAACGGACAGATTCATGACGGCATCCTCAGCGCACAAAAGGTCGAACTCGAGGGCCAGCCGTATTTGCTCAGCACATTCCTCGACACCACCGACCGCAAGGCCGCCGAACACGCACTCAAAGACAGTCAGGAACGCCTCGACCTGGCGCTGGATTCAGCGCAACTGGGCACCTGGGATTGGCACATACCCAGTGGCATGCTCTACGGCTCGGCCCGCGCTGCGCAGTTGCACGGCCTGGACGCCAAGCCATTCCATGAATCTTTCGACGAGTTCTTCGAAGGCGTGCCCGGCGAGGAACGCGACACCATGCGAGACGCCTACCGCAGTCTGCGCGAAGGTCCGGCCGGCAACTATCAACTGACCTATCGCGTGCAATTGCCGGACGGCAGCTCGCGCTATCTGGAAAGCCGCGCCCGCCTCTATCGCGATGAAAACGGCCTGCCGCTGCGCATGGCCGGCACCCTGCTCGACATCACCGACCAGGTCGAACGCGAACAACGGCTGGTGGCTTCCGAAGAGAAATTCGCCACGCTGTTCCAGGTCAGCCCGGACCCGATCTGCGTGACCCGCCAGGACACCGGCCAGTTCATCGAGATCAACTCCAGCTTCACCCAAACCTTCGGCTGGAGCGCCGCCGACGTGATCGGTCGCAGCGCCGACGAAATCGGCTTGTGGGATGCCTCGGCGAAAAGCTTGCAGCGAATCGAACAGGTGATTCGCGAACAAGGCCTGAACAACGTGGCGATTCTCGTCCAGCACAAGGACGGGCAATCCCTGACCTGCGTGATTTCCAGCCGCCAGATCAGCGTCGGCGACCAGCCGTGCATCGTCACCACCCTGCGCGACATCACCCAACAACAGCGCTCGGAAGCAGCGCTGAAGGCCAGTGAAGAGAAATTCGCCAAGGCGTTTCACTCCAGCCCCGACGCCATCACCATCACCGAACGCGACACCGGGCGCTATCTGGAGGTCAACGACGGTTTCTGCCGCTTGACCGGTTACCGCGCCGATGAAGTGATCGGCCGCACGGTTTATCAGGTCGGCATCTGGGCTGAAGAGAAGCAACGCTCGGCGCTGTTGGCCGAACTGCAGATCAAGGGCCGGGTTCATCATCAGGAAATGCTCGGGCGCAACAAGCGCGGCGAGTTGCTCACCGTCGAAGTCTCGGTGGAACCGATCACCCTCAACGAAACCGCGTGTCTGCTGCTGACTGCGCGGGACGTCAGCCTGCTGAAAAACGCCGAGGCTCAGATCCGCCACCTCGCCTACCACGACCCGCTGACCAACCTGCCCAACCGCGCCCTGCTGATGGATCGCCTGAGCCAGCAAATCGCCCTGCTCAAGCGACATAACCTGCGCGGCGCGCTGATGTTCCTCGACCTCGACCACTTCAAGCACATCAATGACTCCCTCGGCCATCCGGTGGGCGACACGGTGCTGAAAATCATCACTGCACGCCTGGAAGCCAGCGTGCGCATGGAAGACACCGTCGCGCGCCTGGGCGGTGATGAATTCGTGGTGTTGCTCAGCGGTCTTGAAGGTTCGCGCAACGACGTCAGCGCCCAGGTGCGGCAACTGGCCGATACCTTGCGCGAATTGCTGTCCGAGCCAATGTTCCTCGACGGCCAGCGCCTGCAAGTGACGCCGAGTATCGGCATCGCGCTGATTCCCGATCACGGCTCCACACCGACCGACCTGCTCAAGCGTGCCGACATCGCCCTGTATCGCGCCAAGGATTCGGGGCGCAATACCGCGCAGATGTATCACAACACCATGCAGAAGGCCGCGAGCGAGCGCTTGCGCATGGAGACCGACCTGCGCCTGGCCTTGTCCCGCGGCGAGTTCCGCGTGCATTACCAACCGCAGCTCGATGCGCGGGATAACCGCATCGTCGGCGCCGAAGCGCTGGTGCGCTGGAACCATCCGGAGCTCGGCGCGCAATCGCCCACCGAGTTCATCAAGGTACTGGAAGACAGTGGCCTGATCCTGGAGGTCGGCACCTGGATTCTCGACGAAGCGTGCCAGGCCTGCCACCTGATGATTGCCAACGGTCTGGTGGACCCACTCGATTTCAGCCTGTGCGTGAACATCAGCCCACGGCAGTTCCGCCAGAACGACTTCGTCGAGCGCATCGAGGAAAGCCTCGCCAGCTACGGCTTGCCCTGCTCGCTGCTGAAACTGGAAATCACCGAAGGCATCGTCATCCAGAACCTGGAAGACACCATCAGCAAAATGCGTCGTCTGAAAAAGCTCGGCGTCAGTTTCGCCATGGACGACTTCGGCACCGGTTATTCATCGCTGACTTACCTCAAGCGTCTGCCGGTCGACACCCTGAAAATCGACCAGTCGTTCATCCGAGACGCCACCACCGACCCCAACGACGCCGAGATCATCCGCGCCATCGTCGCCATGGCCCGCAGCCTGGAACTGAAAGTGATTGCCGAAGGCGTCGAGACGCCAGAGCAGCTGGAGTTTTTGCAGGGGCTGGGTTGTCACTTTTATCAGGGCTATCTGCACAGCCAGCCGTTGCCGGTGGAAGAGTTTCAAAAATTGCTGCGATAACGCGCACCCCTGTAGGAGCTGCCGAAGGCTGCGATCTTTTGATTCTGATTGTAAAAAAAGATCAAAAGATCGCAGCCTTCGGCAGCTCCTACCTTTCAGCTATCGCGACGCCATACCTTCGTATGAATCATTAAAACCCAGACATGACGCCACTGACCCTGTGTAGGAGTGACGCAGTATCGGGTGCACCGTACATTCATCCCATGGCGAACAAACGTCTCGCCCCCGCTAGTCAATGATCGCGACAACCGATCATTTTCCCTGGCAACACCCCGGCGTCTCTTCCCGATCACACGGCCGGGTTTTCTGCGCCCGCATACTCGTTATGCGGGCGCTTTTTTTTGACATTGAGGTGATCCATGGGTGAATACCGCAAATTATGGTGGTCGCTGATTGGCGTCCTCGGCGTGACCTTCTGCCTGCTCGGCTGGTTCGGTCACGAGATCTATCGACAGGCACCGCCGATTCCCGATCAGGTACAAAGCGTCGAGGGCAAAACCCTTTTCCGTTCCGACGATATTCTTGATGGCCAAACCGCCTGGCAAAGCATCGGTGGCATGCAGCTGGGCTCGATCTGGGGCCACGGCGCCTATCAGGCACCGGACTGGACCGCCGACTGGCTGCACCGCGAATTGCTCGCCTGGCTGGACCTGGCGGCGCAGCAGAATTACGCCAAGGCTTATCAGGATATCGATGACGACCAGCAGGCCTTGCTGCGTCATCAACTCAAACGCGAGTACCGTGGCAACCGACTGGTCGACGGCACGCTCGTGCTCAGCGAGCGCCGTGTCCAGGCCATCGCGCAAACCGCTGCGTATTACCACGATCTGTTCGGCAACGACCCTTCGCTGCATCACAGCCGCGAAAGCTTTGCCATGAAAGAAAACACCCTGCCCGACGCCGCCCGACGCCAGCAGTTGACGCAGTTTTTCTTCTGGACCGCATGGGCTGCCGCCACCGAACGCGACAACCAAAGCGCGACATTCACCAACAACTGGCCCCACGAGCCGTTGATCGAAAACCACCCGACCGCGGAAAACATGGTCTGGTCGATCGTCAGCATCGTCGTGCTGTTGGCGGGTATTGGCTTTCTGGTCTGGGGCTGGGCGTTCCTGCGCAATCACGAGGAAGGCGAACCCAACGTTCCGGCACAGGACCCGTTGAGCCTGATCAAACTCACGCCTTCGCAAAAGGCCCTGGGCAAATACCTGTTGCTGGTCGGTGCACTGTTCGGCTTCCAGGTACTGATGGGCGGCCTGACCGCGCACTACACGGTCGAGGGCCAGGATTTTTATGGTGTGCCGCTATCGAAGTGGTTCCCCTACTCGCTGACCCGAACCTGGCATTTGCAGAGTGCGATGTTCTGGATCGCCACCGGATTTCTCGCGGCCGGACTGTTCCTGGCGCCGTTCATCAACGGCGGCAAAGACCCGAAATGGCAGAAGCTCGGCGTGGATGTGTTGTTCTGGGCACTGGTGTTGGTGGTGGTCGGCTCGTATGCCGGTAACTTCCTAGCCATCGCTCAACTGATGCCGGCGCAATGGAGCTTCTGGCTCGGTCATCAGGGTTACGAATACGTTGACCTCGGTCGTCTGTGGCAAATCGCCAAGTTCGCCGGGATCGTGTTCTGGCTGGTGCTGATGTTGCGCGCGATGGTCCCGGCCTTGCGCCAGCCTGGCGACAAAAACCTGCTGGCCTTGCTGGCCGCGTCGGTCATCGCCATCGGTTTGTTCTACGGCGCTGGCCTGTTCTATGGCGAGCGCACCAACCTCTCGGTCATGGAGTACTGGCGTTGGTGGGTCGTGCATCTGTGGGTCGAAGGCTTCTTCGAAGTGTTCGCCACCACTGCCCTGGCTTTCATTTTCACCAGCATGGGGCTGGTCTCCAAACGCCTGGCCACCACCGCCACCCTCGGCTCGGCCTCGCTGTTCATGCTCGGCGGCGTACCCGGCACGTTCCACCACATCTACTTCGCCGGGACCACCACGCCGGTGATGGCTGTCGGCGCAACCTTCAGCGCCCTGGAAGTGGTGCCGCTGATTTTGCTCGGCTATGAAGCCTGGGAAAACTGGCGCCTGAAGGAGCGCGCACCGTGGATGGCACGACTGCGTTGGCCGTTGCAGTTCTTCATCGCTACCGCGTTCTGGAACATGCTGGGCGCCGGAGTATTCGGCTTCCTGATCAACCCACCGATCGCGCTGTATTACATTCAGGGTTTGAACACCACGCCCTTGCACGCACACGCGGCGTTGTTCGGGGTTTATGGCTCCCTGGCGCTGGGCTTCAGCTTGCTGATCCTGCATTACCTGCGACCGAATCTGCAGTTCAACGATCGACTGATGAACACCGGCTTCTGGTGGCTGAACGGCGGCCTGATGCTGATGATCGTCACCAGCCTGTTGCCGATTGGCATCCTGCAGTTTTACGCCAGCGCCAGCCAAGGCCTGTGGTACGCCCGCAGCGAAGCGTTCATGCAGCAAGACCTGCTGCAAACTCTGCGCTGGGTGCGCACGTTCGGTGACATCGTGTTCCTGGTCGGCGCGTTTGCGGTGATCTGGCAGATTGCTGGCGGCTTGCTGTTTTCGTCCCGGCATCCCCGTGCAATCGAAACAGCGACGTTCACCGGTCAACGTTGAATCGCAGACACAAAGAAGGGCGCCATTGGCGCCCTTCTTGTTGCTCTGGAAGAGATTACTCAGAGATTTTTCAGGCCGCTTCAGCCACCGGCAACCCCAGCAAACGCGAGACATTATCCAGCTCTGTCTCGCGACGCAGGACGGTGAACAGTTCGACGGCTTCGGGATAATTGCGCGTCAGCATCGCCAGCCATTGCTTCAAGCGGCCCGGCGATTGACGCGCTGTCATCTGCGCCTTGGCTTGCAGCCAGAAGTCCTGGATCAGCGGCAGCAGCTCGGCCCAGGTCATTTTCACAACCTCTTCACCGGCCCGCGCGGCGGCGATTTGCTTCGCCAGATCAGGACGCGAAACCAGACCGCGACCGAGCATGATGTCTTCAACGCCGCTGATTTCGCGGCAACGGCGCCAGTCTTCGACGCTCCAGATATCGCCATTGGCGAACACCGGTACTTTGACTACGTCCTGCACGCGCGGAATCCATTCCCAATGTGCTGGCGGCTTGTAGCCGTCGACCTTGGTGCGGGCATGAACCACGATGTGTTCAGCGCCGCCTTCGGCCAAAGCCGTGGCGCAAACCAGCGAGCCGTCAGGACTGTCGAAGCCCAGGCGCATCTTGGCGGTGACGGGAATGTGCGCCGGAACGGCGCGACGGACGTGCTCGACGATCTGGTTCAGCAGTTCAGGTTCTTTCAGCAGAACTGCGCCGCCACGGGATTTATTCACGGTCTTGGCCGGGCAACCGAAATTCAGGTCGATCACTTCCGAGCCCAACTCGCAGGCCAGCGCGGCGTTTTCCGCCAGGCACACCGGATCAGAACCCAGCAACTGCACGCGCAGCGGCACACCGGACGCGGTGCGGGCACCGTTGAGCAGCTCCGGGCCGAACTTGTGGAAATAGGCCGGCGTGAGCAACTGGTCGTTGACCCGGATGAACTCGGTCACACACCAATCAATGCCGCCCACTCGGGTCAGCACGTCGCGCAGGATGTCGTCGACCAACCCCTCCATGGGCGCCAAAGCAATTTGCATGAAAAACACACTCAACGAAAAACGTGCGGCAGTTTACTGGTTTTCACTCTTGAAAAGGTAAACCCTGTAGGAGCTGCCGAAGGCTGCGATCTTTTGATTTTGCTTCTTGAAGATCAAAAGATCGCAGCCTTCGGCAGCTCCTACACAAATTGTGTCAGGCCGGAGTTTGCAACGCCGGGCCGTAGCCTTCAATGAATTCGGTCGGCATGCGCTTGGGCTTGCCGGTGGACAGCTCTATGCAAACGAATGTGGTTTGCGCGCGCAGCAACGTCGAATTGTCACTCGGGCGCTTCAACTGGAAGTGTCGGGTCATTTTCAGGCGCTGGTCCCAATCGACGATCCAGGTCGCCAATTGCAGCTCATCGCCCTCATAGGCTGCGGCCAGGTAATCGATCTCGTGCCGCACCACCGCCATCGCCCGGTCCAGCCGACGGTATTCGACCAGGTCCAGGCCAAGTCGCTGGGAATGGCGCCAGGCACAACGTTCGAGCCACGTCACGTACACCGCATTATTGGCGTGGCCCAGCCCGTCGATGTCTTCGGCGCCTACTTGCAGATCAATGATAAACGGCGTTGCCCGATCCCAGCCCATGCCCCACTCCCGGTCAGATAATTTCGACCGGGGCAGTGTAACGGATGCTCAGGCCGATTGGCGCGATTGCAGGCTGCGACCGGCCAGCAGTGATAACACGCCATCAATCACCCGGGGGTCAGCCAGTACCCGCTGATGGCCACCCTCTTGCAGGCGCAACAGTCGGCTGTCGAACCAGGCTTCGTGGATCAGTTGAGATTCCTTGACCGAGACAAAGTTGTCGTCCTCGGCATGGACGATCAGGCCCGGCATATCGAGTTGATAGTGCGCGACGTCCAGCGTGGCAGCACGCATGCCCACGTCTTTTTCGACCTGACGAATGAACGCCGAGCGCGCTTTCGGTGGCAATCGCACGTAGCGGGCAAAACCACGCAGTACGCCGAGGATTCGTGCTGGCGCGGCGATGCTGACCAACGTTTCCGTGCGCAAGCCCAATTGCACGGCCAGCATGGCACTGGCGCCGCCCATGGAGTGACCGATGACCGCTTGCAGCGGCGGCAATTCAGCGGCGGCTTCAAGCATGGCACGGGCGAACAACACGACATTCGCCTCGGTGCCTGGCGAACGACCGTGTGCCGGACCGTCGAGGGCAACCACGGTATAACCGGCATCGACCAGTGCGGTGATGAGGTTGGCAAACTGCGTCGGCCGGCCTTCCCAGCCGTGCATCAGCAGCACCGTTGGCCCCTGCCCCCAACGCAATGCCGAAAGACCAAAGCGCAGAGTGATCCGTTCGGATTTGGCCAGCAGCGGCAGCTCCCAATCACCCGGCTGGAAATTTCGCGGTGTCATGAATGCCACGCGCATTTTGCTCGCTACCAGCTTCGGCGCAAACCAACCCAAGGTGCCATTAACGCCACGAACCCACTTCAACGTGCTCATCGCTCTATCCTCAGGCTGTCGCCTTCAGGTCAACGCACCGCGGTCTTGGCAGCGCGCAACAATCGATCAGATAAATCACCTGGCCCCAGCGCGCGTGCCAGCGCCAGGCCTCCCACCATCAAGGCCATGTCGGCCAAAGCTTTGTCGGTGTCCTCCGGACTGGCCGCCAACTGCGCGACCATCAACTCCAGGTGTTCGTTCAGCGCGATTCGGAAAGTCTCGGGCAGACGCCCAAGCTCACCGATCGAGGCCGGAATCGGACACGCCGCCTCGCTGGAATCGCGATGCTTGCGCGACAGATAGAACGCAGCGACCAAGGCGCGACGCTCTTCACCGGTCAATTCGGCATCCATGTCGGCAATCAAGTCACGACGGCGACCCAGCAATTGTTTGAAGGCCTCCAGCATCATCGCGTCCTTGCTTTCGAAGTGCGCATAGAAGCCACCGACCGTCAGGCCGGCTGCGCCCATCACTTCGCCCACGCTCGGTTCGGCCGGGCCACGCTGAATCAGCGCTGCACTGGCGGCCTTGAGGATGCGTTCGCGGGTTTGAGCTTTTTTATCGTTCATCGTTGCCTCCGAATATTACGACTAGAATATTATTCTCATAATAATTTTCTGCAAGTCGTGGATGTGACCGCTGGTCTGAAGAACAGTTTGAAAGAAAGAGGGAGATTTGGCCAAACGCCAGACAAACAAAAGGGCCATTCAATAATTGAATGACCCTTATAAAATCCCGCAGAGCGGGTAATCGTGGCGTCCCCTAGGGGACTCGAACCCCTGTTACCGCCGTGAAAGGGCGGTGTCCTAGGCCACTAGACGAAGGGGACACAAACCTTCTATACAACTGATCAGTGCTGAGAGCTGATCGATTCAAGGCCGGTGTGGCCAGACCTTGAACTGTAAAATTGGTGGAGCTTAGCGGGATCGAACCGCTGACCTCCTGCATGCCATGCAGGCGCTCTCCCAGCTGAGCTAAAGCCCCGGATTTTTCGCCTCGCGGCGGAGCGACATCTTGCAACATCGCTTCTGTAAAACTGGCGTCCCCTAGGGGACTCGAACCCCTGTTACCGCCGTGAAAGGGCGGTGTCCTAGGCCACTAGACGAAGGGGACGCAAACCCTTCTATACAACAGATCAACGCTGAGTGTTGATCGCTTCAAGGCCGGTGTGGCCAGACCTTGAAGTGTAAATTGGTGGAGCTAGACGGGATCGAACCGTCGACCTCTTGCATGCCATGCAAGCGCTCTCCCAGCTGAGCTATAGCCCCTCATCGTTGATGTCATCGCTGAGGACGGGGCGAATCTTAAGGGCGTATCGAAAGCCTGTCAAACTTATTTTTGAAAAAAATCAAAACTTTTTGTCGGCATAACAACCACTTACCGCCCTTCCCCCGAAAATCCGGGGTACCGCCGAAGAACAGGATCAAAAGATCGCAGCCTTCGGCAGCTCCTACATGGGGTCAAACTTCGTTAAGCAATGTTGCCCAACAGCTTTTCCCACTCTTTGTTTTCTTTCTTCGACACACCGCCCAGCAGGTCGATGGCCTGGCGCAGACGGAAACGAGTCAGGTCCGGCCCAAGGATTTCCATCGCATCGAGCACCGACACCGAACTGGCCTGACCGGTGATCGCAGCGAACATCAGCGGCATGGCGTCACGCAGCTTCAACTCCAGGGATTCCACAACAGCCTGAATGGTTGCGGTGATGCTGTCCTTCTCCCACTGACGCAGGCTTTCGAGTTTCCACAGGATCAACTGCATCAACTGACGAACCTGATCGCCCGAGAGCTTCTTGGATTCGAACAGCTTGGCATCCGGGTTCACGCCACCGGCAAAGAAGAACCCGGCCAACGGTGCAACCTGGCTGAAGGTTTCAACCCGGCCCTGCACGTGCGGAGCGATCTTCATCATGTATTCGGAGTTGAGTGCCCACTTCTGTACCCGCGAAGCAAACTCTTCCACCGGCAGGTCACGCAGCCATTGGCCGTTGAGCCACGACAGTTTCTCGATGTCGAAAATCGGCCCGCCGAGGGACACGCGCTTGAGGTCGAAGTTATCGACCATTTCCTGCAACGAGAACTTCTCGCGCTCGTCCGGCATCGACCAGCCCATGCGACCCAGGTAGTTGAGCATCGCTTCAGGCATGAAGCCCATGCGCTCGTAGAACGTCACCGAGGTCGGGTTCTTGCGCTTGGACAGCTTGCTCTTGTCCGGATTACGCAGCAGCGGCATGTAGCACAGCTCCGGTTGTTCCCAGCCGAAGTATTCGTAAAGCAGGATCAGTTTCGGCGCCGATGGCAGCCACTCTTCGCCACGCAGCACGTGGGTGATGCCCATCAGGTGATCGTCGACCACGTTGGCCAGGAAGTACGTCGGCAGGCCGTCGGTCTTCATCAGGACTTGCATGTCCATGCGATCCCACGGGATTTCAACGTCGCCACGCAGCATGTCCGGCACCACGCAGACGCCTTCGCTCGGCACCTTCATGCGGATTACGTGCGGTTCGCCAGCGGCGAGGCGACTCGCGACTTCTTCCTTCGACAGCAACAGCGCCCGGCCGTCGTAACGCGGGGTTTCGCCGCGAGCCATTTGCTCGGCGCGCATCTGGTCAAGCTCTTCGGCGGTGCAGAAGCACGGGAAGGCATGGCCCAGGTCAACCAGTTGCTGGCAGTACTTCTGATAGATATCGCCGCGCTCGCTTTGACGGTATGGACCGTGCGGGCCGCCGACATCCGGGCCTTCGCTCCAGTCGATACCCAACCAGCGCAAGGCGTCGAAGATCTGCTGTTCGGACTCGCGGGTCGAACGCAATTGGTCAGTGTCTTCGATCCGCAGGATGAACTCACCGCCATGCTGCTTGGCAAAGCAGTAGTTGAACAAGGCGATGTAGGCGGTACCTACGTGGGGATCCCCGGTAGGCGATGGCGCGATGCGAGTGCGGACGGTGGTCATGGCATGTCTCGAAAAGAATAAAAGCGAAGTGCAAACAAGAGGCGAATGGTAACAGGCGGACCCCGCCCGGCTCCAGTGAACAGGGCATTTAAGCCAAGGTTGCGTCTGTAACGCCCTTATGGCGCGGTGAATGGCCGAATATCAGTCGAGGGCATTTACCGCTTATCGGCTGTATGCCAGATTCGCCTGCTGATAACTTTCCTTACATATTCTCGACTACAGTTTGCCCCATGCCTGCCCAACTCAAGCGTCGCCTGTCCATTTTCCTGCTGCTCGTCCTGCTGATTGCCGGGGGCTTCTTTGCCCATTGGTTCTTTAAAGGGCGGTTTTATGAGAGCACGGACAACGCGTATGTCCAGGGCGAGATCACCCGTGTGTCGAGCCAATTGGGCGCGCGCATCGATCAGGTGCTGGTGCAGGACAACCAGCACGTCGAGAAAGGCCAGTTGCTGATCCGGCTCGAAGGCGATGACTTCCGCCTCGCCGTCGACCGCGCCAACGCGACGCTCGCCACCCGCCAGGCCGAACGCCTGCAAGCCCAGAGCAAGCTGACCCAACAGGCCAGCCTGATCGCCGCCAGCGATGCGCAAGTTGCGTCCAGCCAGGCCAGCCTCGGCCGCTCACAGATCGACCTGAACCGCGCCGAAACCTTGCGCAAGCCCGGTTATGTTTCGGAAGAGCGCGTGACCACCCTCTCCGCCGACAATCACATCGCCCGCTCGCAACTGACCAAAGCCCAAGCGGATGCTCAGGGGCAACGCCAGCAAGTCAACGCGTTGACCGCTGAAATCAAACGACTCGACGCGCAGATAGCCAATGCCAAGGCCGATCTGGCCCAGGCCGAACTGAACCTGACCCGCAGTGATATTCACGCGCCGATCAGTGGCCTGATCGGCCAGCGTGCCGCGCGCAATGGTCAATATGTACAGGCTGGCGCTTATCTATTGTCGATCGTGCCCGATGAAGACATCTGGATTCAGGCCAATTTCAAAGAGACCCAGATTGGCCACATGCAGCCCGGCCAGAAAGCCGAGCTGACCTTCGATGCCTATGGCGACACGCCGATCGAAGCGCGGGTCGATAGTCTGTTCGCCGCCTCGGGCGCGCAGTTCAGCCTGTTGCCGCCAGACAACGCCACCGGCAACTTCACCAAAGTCGTGCAACGGATTCCGGTCAAACTGACCTTCGTCGCCGACAACCCGCTGCGCGGCAAAATCCGCCCGGGCATGTCGGTCACCGCCAAGGTGAACATCAAGGACGCCCCGGAAAACGAACGCGCCAAATTGAGCAGCAAAGACGCCGCTGACGATGGCCGGTGATCAACTGATCCGCCCGGTCGGAGAGCCGACGCGGCGGGACTGGATTGCGGTGATGAGTGTGATGCTCGGCGCCTTTATGGCGGTGCTCGACATCCAGATCACCAACTCGTCGCTCAAGGATATTCAGGGCGCACTGTCGGCAACGCTGGAAGAAGGCTCGTGGATTTCCACCTCGTATCTGGTGGCGGAAATCATCATGATCCCGCTGACCGCGTGGCTGGTTCAGTTGCTGTCGGCGCGTCGTCTGGCGGTGTGGGTGTCGCTCGGATTCCTGTTCGCGTCCTTGCTGTGCTCCATGGCCTGGAGCCTGGAAAGCATGATCGTCTTCCGCGCCTTGCAGGGCTTTACCGGCGGCGCGCTGATTCCGCTGGCATTCACCCTCACGCTGATCAAACTCCCCGAACACCATCGCGCCAAGGGCATGGCGATGTTTGCCATGACGGCCACATTCGCGCCTTCCATCGGCCCGACTCTGGGCGGCTGGCTGACTGAAAACTGGGGCTGGGAATACATCTTCTACATCAACATCCCGCCCGGCCTGATCATGATCGCCGGCCTGATGTACGGTTTGGAGAAGAAAGAAGCGCATTGGGAATTGCTGAAAAGCACCGACTACACCGGCATCGTCACCCTTGGCGTCGGCCTCGGTTGCTTGCAGGTATTTCTGGAGGAAGGTCATCGCAAGGACTGGCTTGAATCGGACCTGATCGTGACCCTCGGCAGCATTGCGCTGATCAGCCTGATCACCTTCGTGATCGTGCAGTTTTCCAAGCCCAATCCGCTGATCAACCTCGGCATCCTCGGTAATCGAAACTTCGGCCTGTCGAGCATATCCAGTATCGGGATGGGAGTCGGTTTGTATGGTTCGATCTATCTGCTGCCGTTGTACCTGGCGCAGATTCAGAACTACAACGCCCTGCAGATTGGCGAAGTGATCATGTGGATGGGCGTGCCGCAGCTGTTCCTGATTCCGCTGGTGCCCAAGCTGATGAAGTACGTGTCGCCGAAATGGCTGTGCACACTGGGCTTCGGCTTGTTCGGCCTGGCGAGTTTTTCTTCGGGTGTATTGAATCCGGATTTCGCCGGACCGCAGTTCAATCAGATCCAGATCATCCGCGCGCTCGGCCAGCCGCTGATCATGGTCACGATTTCGTTAATCGCCACGGCGTACATCCTGCCGCAGGATGCGGGTTCGGCGTCCAGCCTGTTCAACATCCTGCGCAACCTCGGCGGTGCCATCGGCATCGCCCTCCTCGCCACGCTGCTGGATGCGCGAACCAAGACCTATTTTGATTACTTGCGCGAATCCATCGTGCCGAGCAATCCGCAAGTGGCCGAGCGCATTGCGTCACTGACGGATCGGCTGGGCAACGAAAACGCGGCGCTGGGCAAGCTCAGTGAGATTGCTCATCAACAGGCCTCGATCATGGCGTACAACGATGCGTTTCATTTTGTCGGGATTGCGCTGGGGATCAGCATGTTGGCGGTGTTGTTGACGAAGAAGTTGCCGGCGGGGTTGAAGGCTGGGGAAGCCCATTGATTCACCGCAAATCAATGTAGGAGCTGCCGAAGGCTGCGATCTTTTGACCTTGCTTCTGAAAAACAAGATCAAGAGATCGCAGCCTTCGGCAGCTCCTACAGAGGGGGACGTCAGACAGTGATCAACCGCTCGCGCATCTTGGCAATCTCATCCCGCATCTGCGCAGCCGCTTCGAACTCCAGATCCCGCGCTAGCTGATACATCTTCTCTTCCAAAGCTTTAATACGCTTGGCGATCTCGCCCGGTGAGCGCAGTTCCGCTTCGTATTTGGCGTTTTCCTCGGCAGCCTTGGCCATGCCCTTGCGCTTCTTGCTGCGCGAACCCGGCACGGTGGCGCCTTCCATGATGTCGGCAACGTCCTTGAACACGCCTTTTGGCGTGATGCCATTGGCCAGGTTGAACGCGATCTGCTTGTCGCGACGACGCTCGGTCTCACCGATCGCACGTTCCATGGAACCGGTGATCCGGTCGGCATACAGAATCGCGCGACCATTGAGGTTACGCGCCGCCCGTCCGATGGTCTGGATCAGCGAGCGCTCGGAACGCAGGAAGCCTTCCTTGTCGGCATCGAGGATCGCCACCAGCGACACTTCGGGCATGTCCAGGCCTTCGCGCAGCAGGTTGATCCCCACCAGCACGTCGAAAGTACCGAGGCGCAAATCGCGGATGATTTCGACCCGCTCCACGGTGTCGATGTCCGAGTGCAGGTAACGCACGCGCACACCGTGATCGGCCAGGTAATCGGTCAAATCCTCGGCCATGCGTTTGGTCAGAGTGGTGACCAGCACCCGCTCTTCCAGAGCGACCCGCTTGCCGATTTCCGACAGCAAGTCGTCGACCTGGGTCAGTGCCGGGCGGATCTCGATTTGTGGGTCCACCAGTCCGGTCGGACGCACCACCATGTCAATGACGCGCCCGGCGTGCTCGGCTTCATAGTTGCCCGGGGTCGCCGAGACGAAAATCGTCTGCGGGCTGATGCTTTCCCATTCATCGAAACGCATCGGCCGGTTGTCCAGCGCCGACGGCAGGCGGAAACCGTACTCGACCAGCGTCTCTTTACGCGAACGGTCGCCTTTGTACATCGCGCCCACCTGCGGCACGCTGACGTGGGATTCGTCGATCACCAGCAAGGCGTCTGCCGGCAGGTAATCATAAAGAGTCGGCGGCGGCGCGCCGGCTTCACGGCCAGACAGATAGCGTGAGTAGTTTTCGATGCCGTTGCAGTAACCCAGCTCAAGAATCATTTCCAGGTCAAAACGGGTGCGCTGCTCCAGTCGCTGCGCTTCCACCAGTTTGTTGTTGGAGCGCAGGTATTCCAGACGCTCCTTCAATTCCTCCTTGATCCCTTCCACGGCACCCATCAGGGTTTCCCGGGGCGTCACGTAGTGGCTCTTCGGGTAGAAGGTGAAACGCGGCAATTTGCGGATGACTTCGCCAGTCAGCGGATCGAACGCCGACAGGCTTTCAACCTCGTCGTCGAACAGCTCAATGCGGATCGCTTCGAAATCGGATTCCGCCGGGTGGATATCGATCACGTCGCCCCGCACTCGGAACGTCGCACGGGCGAAATCCATGTCGTTGCGGGTGTATTGCAGGTCGGCCAGGCGTCGCAGCAACTCACGCTGATCGAGCCGGTCACCGCGATCCACGTGCAAGACCATCTTCAGATAGGTTTCCGGGCTGCCCAGACCGTAGATGCACGACACGGTGGTGACGATGATCGCGTCCTTGCGTTCCAGCAACGCCTTGGTCGCCGACAGTCGCATCTGTTCGATGTGATCGTTGATCGAGGCATCCTTCTCGATGAAGGTGTCCGAGGACGGCACATAGGCTTCGGGCTGGTAGTAGTCGTAATAGGAAACGAAATACTCCACGGCATTGTTCGGGAAGAACGCCTTGAATTCGCCGTACAGCTGCGCGGCCAGGGTCTTGTTCGGCGCCAGCACCAGGGTTGGGCGCTGCACCTGAGCAATCACGTTGGCGATGCTGAAGGTCTTGCCCGAGCCGGTCACACCGAGCAACGTCTGGTGCGCCAACCCGGCTTCGATGCCCTCGACCATCAGACGGATGGCTTCCGGTTGATCGCCGGCGGGTTCAAAGCGAGTGACTAGCTGAAATTCAGACATGTAAAACCTCTGGGATCACTCTTGCCGACAAAACCGGCACGAACGAGAAAGACCGCAAACGACCGATGTCGCCCGAGGAAAAAACTGGATTGCGCTCAATGTGGAGCCGATTGCCATCGCTTTCAAGGCAAACGTCCTACAACACGTAAAGCCTTTGACGACGTCAATCGACTAACGGTCGAAAAATAATCGGAAAAACTTACCGTAAAAGCCGATTCGTCTGTCGCCATGTGTCGCAGATGGCCTCTATACTAGCTCCCCGTTTGTGCACCGCTCTAGTGCATTCGGCTGGAGCGCGACACGTCCCTCCATTCTCCATTCAGAGCCGCCGCAAAAATGAGCCTGTTCTCCGCTGTCGAAATGGCACCACGCGATCCAATCCTGGGCCTCAACGAAGCATTCAACGCCGATACCCGTACCAATAAGGTCAACCTGGGGGTCGGTGTTTATTGCAACGAGGAGGGGCGAATTCCACTCCTGCGCGCCGTTGTCGAAGCCGAAACGATTCGCGTCGCTCAACACGCTTCCCGTGGCTACCTGCCAATCGATGGCATCGCTGCCTACGACCAGGCCGTGCAAAAGCTGCTGTTCGGCAATGATTCGCCGCTGATCGCTGCCGGCCGCGTGATCACCACCCAGGCCGTTGGCGGTACTGGCGCACTGAAAATCGGTGCCGACTTCCTCAAGCAATTGCTGCCGAACGCCGTTGTGGCGATCAGCGACCCGAGCTGGGAAAACCACCGCGCACTGTTCGAAACCGCTGGCTTCCCGGTGCAGAACTATCGCTACTACGACGCCGCGACCCACGACGTAAACCGCGCTGGCCTGCTGGAAGACCTGAACGCCCTGCCGTCCGGTTCGATCGTGGTGCTGCACGCCTGCTGCCACAACCCGACCGGCGTGGACCTGAGCCCGGCGGACTGGAAAAACGTTCTGGAAGTAGTCAAAGACAAAGGCCACGTGCCGTTCCTCGACATGGCCTATCAAGGTTTCGGCGACGGCATCGACGAAGACGCCGCTGCTGTGCGTCTGTTCGCTGAATCCGGCCTGACCTTCTTCGTGTCCAGCTCGTTCTCCAAATCGTTCTCGCTGTACGGCGAACGCGTTGGCGCCCTGTCGATCGTCAGCGAATCGAAAGAAGAAAGCGCGCGCGTGCTGTCGCAGGTCAAACGCGTGATCCGCACCAACTACTCCAACCCGCCGACCCACGGTGCAAGCATCGTCGCTGCTGTGCTGAACAGCCCGGAACTTCGCGCTCAGTGGGAAGCCGAACTGGCCGAAATGCGCCTGCGCATTCGCGGCATGCGCACCCAGATGGTCGACACCCTGGCGAAAAACGCACCTCAGCGTGATTTCAGCTTCGTCGGTCGTCAGCGTGGCATGTTCTCCTACTCCGGCCTGACGGTTGAGCAAGTGACCCGTCTGCGCAACGAGTTCGGCATCTACGCCCTGGACACCGGTCGCATCTGCGTGGCCGCGCTGAACCAGAGCAACATCAAGGCCGTTACGGATGCCATCGTTCAGGTGATCTGAAGCGCGTCGTGATACGAAAAACGGGACGCCATTGGGCTTCCCGTTTTTTATTTGTGGCAGATAAATCTCAAAGCCGAGGCTCAGCCCTCTAAACTGCACACAATTCAATTGTGGGAGATTCTATGGTTGAGGGGAAGCCCTCAACCTGCTTTCGGTTGGTATTCACCTTGCCCTTTTAGCAGTGCAAATACGATCCGGGCAAGCTTGCGAGCCAGTATCACCAGGGCCTGCGTGGT